>JAEZKI010000411.1 GCA_023415525.1 Bacillota bacterium
GTGGAGTAGAGTCAATCCCTACGTGGGAGTGTGGATTGAAATTATCCAATCGTTTTGTCTTTCGGCATAGGAGTAGAAGTCACTCCCTACGTGGGAGTGTGGATTGAAATAAATGTATAGCCGGATGGGTTTCCGTATACATCCGTCACTCCCTACGTGGGAGTGTGGATTGAAATTTACACCCCCATAAGTCTAAAAGCTGTGTTACTGCGTCACTCCCTACGTGGGAGTGTGGATTGAAATAAGAAAACTCTTCTCAAGAAGGCAGAGAGGATTTGTCACTCCCTACGTGGGAGTGTGGATTGAAATCCTTAAGGTTAAGCTCTGCTTGTGAAATTGCTGATGTCACTCCCTACGTGGGAGTGTGGATTGAAATCATTGTGTATCCATAGCTATTCATAATTGTAGTTAGTCACTCCCTACGTGGGAGTGTGGATTGAAATAACTTTTGCATCATCGAGTAATTGTAGTTTCGAGGTCACTCCCTACGTGGGAGTGTGGATTGAAATTTAAAGTTAAAGTTACTAATGTATCGTTTTTTTGTCACTCCCTACGTGGGAGTGTGGATTGAAATCAACAGAACATGCAACCAAAAATTGTAATATTATTGCCATGGTCAAATACGTTACCAGAAAAGTGCATAAAACCAATAAAATAAATAGCCGCCAGAGCTGGCGGCATTGATTATAGGTAAAACTCATGACTTACCACTTACGTATAGTCCAATGCAGGACACAATTATAAGGAGGGCCTATTCTAAAATGAGAAGCGTATAAATTAGTGACAGCTATGATCACATTCCTTGTGTTCATGACAAGAATCATGGTCGTGGTCGTGGTCGTGGTGATGGGTACATTGTGTATTAGGATTATAGGATAGATGGCCCTCTAGAAAAGCTGCTACTTGCTCGTCAGCATTTCCTATGGCACCTGGGAAAATCTCAATACCACATTCTGTAAGGGCATTTTTAGCACCCCCACCAATGCCACCACAAATGAGTAAAGAAATTTGGTGTTCTTTTAAAAGGCCTGCTAATGCACCATGACCGCTTCCATTACTGGATAGAAGATGAGACTCTACAATTTTTCCATTTTCTACAGTATAAATTTTAAACATTTCAGTATGACCAAAGTGTTGAAAAACCTCTCCGTTTTCATAAGTTACTGCTATTTTCATGTTATTCTCTCCTTTCAAAGGGTGAGTTCCAGTTACGATACAGGAGTTGTGAGAAAAGCCACAAGCAGGTGTATGACAGAGCTCATAATGACCACCAATAAGTTGTAAAGGAAGTCCTTCTACTAAGAACCGAGCTATTTTTTTTCGTGCATCCATATAGATGGATTGGGCAGTTCCACGGCTTACTCCCATGTGTTTGGCACATTCTTCTTGTGTTAAACCCATGTAGTCAATAAGACGTATTGTCTCATACTCCTCCAAATGGAGAGCTATTTTCCCTATATCAGAGCAGCTAATAGGAGTAGCATGAGGAGCTGTAAAATAGCTGTATTTAGGTAGACGACATACTTTGCGGCATTTACTAGGTCTTGGCATAGAGATTCCTTTCGCTATTATTGGTATATGTTAATAATAAGTATATACCCGATATTTGCATATGTCAATAACTGGTTGATAAAAAAACATGTTTGTTCATATTTTGTTTACAAATTAGTACTAAAAAGTACAAAAAGTACTGCTATGCTATAGATGAACGGAAATTTAATCGCGTTAAGCGATTAGTAAGGAATATTTTTGTTACTTTAATCCCCTAAACCCCGAATTAAAAGGATGTATAGAATTTACTCAATTAAATTCTCAACTCCCCTAAATACATCTTTGATAATTTTAAAGTAACAAAGATAGCTCCTAATAGCAAACCCTTACAAAACTCTATTTTAGACACCCTATTTTCCCCAAATAGGGTGTCCTTTTTTTATGTTTAGCTTTACAAAATCTTTATGGAAATATTTTAAAATGGTTTGAAATTGTATATTAAAGGGAATATTTATATGATATATTAGAAATAAGTTAGGGGGAGGATATGCCATGCAGAAATTAGAAGAGTGGTATATGAAGGTAGGGAAAAAATGGCTTTATATTTTTTTAGGACTATTATTGATCTATTTCTTTTTTAAGTTCAAGATACTAGGGTATATTGCTCCTTTTGTAGTAGCTTATTTTTTTGCAATGCTTTTAAATCCTTTTGTGACTTGGCTAAATAAGAATATGAAGATTCACCGTGGAATAGGGACTATTTTTAGTATGCTCACTATATTAAGTGGCGTATTAGCCCTTATTTCAATGATTTTCAAACAACTTTGGCATCAAACCATAGATTTTGCAAAGTCATTCCCAGAACTTAGCAGTCATTTTCTTCAGGCCATTAGTAAGCTTCAAGAAGAATGGGAACCCCTATTGCAGATGACACCTGCAACAAAAGCTTTTACCAATCTAGATACAGCTATTGAAAAGTTACTGGGCGGCATAGGTTCTTTTTTTACAGCAGCTATTCCGGGTGCATATAGTGTAGTGAGCAAAGTCCCAGATATTATTATATTTATTATCTTTATGCTTATTGCTACCTTCTTTATAACAAAAGATTATCTCTCCATTAAAGCATTTATTAAGGCACAACTTTCAGACACAGTTACTGCCAAATTTGTTATTATGCAAAAGGGTCTCCTAAATGCAGTAGGAGGATATATTCGGACACAACTTATATTGATGAGTATTACTTTTAGTATTTGTTTGATTGGATTATTTGTATTAGGAATAGAGTATTCATTACTTTTAGCTATTATTATAGCTGTGTTGGATGCTTTACCTGTATTTGGAAGTGGCACTATACTGATTCCTTGGGCAATTTATAACCTAGTAGTAGGAAATTTTATGATAGCTATAGGGCTTTTATGTATCTATGGTATAATATTCATTATGAGACAAGTGATGGAGCCAAAGATCTTATCTAATCAAATAGGCGTATATGCGCTTGTTACAGTGATGGCCATGTATATAGGTTACAGGGCAGTGGGTGTTTTTGGACTTATTTTAGGGCCTATTATAGCTGTTATTGTAAAGACATTACAGGCAATAGGAGTTATCCCTCCTTTTAAGCCAATTAAAGAAGAAAAAAGCAAGGGGAAATAGGATGAAGACAATACAAGTAGAAACTATTATTAATGCAGTAAAGGAGCTATGTATAAAGGCCAATTATGATTTGCCAGAGGATATTTACAAGGAGCTAAAGGAAGGAATAGGCAAGGAAGAAAGTCCAGTAGGAAAGGATATTCTAAAAGATATTTGCTATAATGCAGATATTGCTAAAGAAGAGCAGGTACCTATTTGCCAAGATACAGGGACAGCTGTTGTGTTTATAAAATTAGGGCAGGAGGTTCGTATAGAAGGTGGGCTTTTAAGTGAAGCAATCCATGAAGGGGTAAGGCAAGGCTACAAAGAGGGTTATCTCAGAAAGTCTATTGTACAAAATCCGCTTTATAGAGTAAATACGAAGGACAATACACCAGCAGTTATTCACTATGATATTGTACAAGGTGATCAGTTAGAGATTCTTATAGCACCTAAGGGTGGCGGTAGTGAGAACATGAGCAAGGTTTATATGTTAACACCTTCTCAAGGGGTAGAGGGTGTAAAAAAAGCGGTCTTAGAGACGGTTACTTTGGCAGGTCCTAATGCGTGTCTTCCAATCGTAGTGGGTATTGGTATAGGGGGAAACTTTGAAAAGTCTACCTATTTAGCTAAAAAAGCTCTAACCCGAGATATAGGAAGCTCCAATCCTGATGAACGTATGGCAAAATTGGAGGAAGAGCTACTAGAAGAGATTAACAAGTTGGGAATTGGCCCCCAAGGGTTAGGAGGGGTAGTAACGGCATTAGCTGTACACATCGAGGACTACCCATGTCATATTGCATCTATGCCCCTGGCCATTAATATAGGGTGCCATGTAAATAGACATAAAAGCGTTATATTATAGGGGGACAATATGAATAAACATATAAATGTACCAATGACCAAAGAAACTGCTAGAAGTTTAGTAGCAGGAGAAAAACTATTACTTAATGGTATTATCTATACTGCCAGAGATGCAGCACATAAGAGAATAATAGAGGATTATAAAGAAGGAAAACCTTTTCCCATGGACCTTGAGAATGTGGCTATTTATTATGCAGGACCAGCACCCAATAGACCTGGGCAGGTTATAGGAAGCTGTGGGCCTACTACAAGTGGACGTATGGATGCCTATGCACCTCAGTTTATGAAGTGGGGAGAAACAGTAATGATTGGTAAGGGCCTTCGTAATCAGACAGTTATTGAAACAATGAAGGAACAAGGGGCTGTTTATTTAACTGCTATTGGTGGAGCAGGAGCGCTTCTTGCCAAATGTGTTAAGAAGATGGAATGTATAGCTTTTGAAGATTTAGGTGCAGAAGCAATTTATAAACTTACGGTTGAAGACTTTCCAGTGATTGTGACTATTGATAGCCAAGGTAATAATTTATATGAAACAGGTAAAGTTGCTTATCAAAAAAAATAGGAGAGCAAGGGCTTTCAAGAGAGGGGAAAATATGGAAGTACAGAGTAAAAAAAAGAATAAGGGGCTTCGTATTCTTGGGATTATAGCAGCGGTGATTATAGCAGTAGTTTTATGGATAAGTATTATTGTAATGATAGTCCGAAATACAATGACTATAAATTTAGATGGCTTAACTAGCTTAAATGGAGCAACAGATGTACTGAAGGATACGCCAGTCAGTTTTGGGGAGACTATAGATGTAATTTATGTAGAGGGAGTCATAGGTGAAGAAGCATCTGCCTTTGGGGAAGTTAGTTATGACCATAACTGGACCTTGCAAAAAATTAATGACCTTATGAATGATGAATATAATAGAGCCATTATGCTCTATGTGAATTCCCCAGGAGGAGGAGTTTATGAATCTGATGAGCTTTATCTAAAATTAAAGGAGTATAAGGAGCAAACAGGTAGACCTGTTTATGCGTATATGGCTCAGACAGCAGCATCAGGTGGTTATTATATTTGTATGGCAGCAGATAAAATTTTTGCTAATCGTATGACGATGACAGGGTCCATAGGGGTTATTATGTCTATGTTAGATACGACGGAACTAGAGGCTAAAATTGGAATAAAAACAGAGAATATTGTATCAGGTAAAAATAAGGCTATGGGAAATCCCTTAACAGGAGAACAGAGACAAATCTTACAAACTATGATTGATGAAACATATGATATTTTTGTAGGGATCGTAGCAGAAAATAGAGCTTTGCCTATGGAAAAAGTCATTAAATTAGCAGATGGTAGGATCTATTCCGCTTACCAAGCGCAAGAGCAAGGTTTGATTGATGAAGTAGCAGATTATGGGGCAGCATTAGATAGTTTAAAAGCAGACTATGGACTTGAAGACTGTGGGGTAAATGATGTAGTGAGAGAGATGACATTTTGGGAAAGCTTACTTCAAACAATGAGTAAAGGTATTGTAATAAGTAATGAGTTTTCAGCTATAAGAAACTACATAGATAATAATACCAGTGGTAAACTAATGTATTATTATAAGCAATAGAAGGAAGAAAGTGTGAATAACTCCTAAGAGTTTATAAAGGCAAAGGAGTATATTTACACTTTTTTTTTACGACAATTAAATATTAATAATATTTATATTAACTTAATAATATTGAAATATTTACAATAATAATGTAATATAAAAGAGGTGGCTAAATCAAAAAGTAGGAGGATAAAAAAAGCTATGCTTTGGAACATAAAGGATAAAGCCAAAAGCTATAATATCATTATTATCCCGGAAAAAGGCGGCAAGCCCAAATACTTGAATTTAACACGTATTTTACTTAGAACAGGAATAAGCATAACAGGAGTAATTATTGCAATAGTAGTGGCATATAATTGTTATTCAGCTTATTATAACAAGCAATTATTAATTAGAATGAGAGCTGCAGAAGAGGCTGTAGGTAAGGATATCACTCTTCTAGATGAAGCTAAACAATATATTCGAGCCTTAGAAAAAGATAACAAACAAAAAGATCAAACGATTGAGAGTTATCGTGCTTATGAAGAGGGCATTAAAGAGCGCATGAGTAAGATTGATGAATTAGAAAAAGCCATTGATGAGCGCTTAAAAAAGAGTGAACTC
>JAEZKI010000287.1 GCA_023415525.1 Bacillota bacterium
GTTATTCAAAGGACAACTAATCAATTATTAGAATTTGGTTACAGTAAGCAAGAACTAAGGGAGTATTTAGAAACATTGGTAAAAAAAAATAATTAAAGGGAGGTTAGAATATGGCATGGCAATTTGATAATACTAAACCTATTTATATACAGTTAGTAGAGGAGTTAAAATTGCAAATTATTTCAGGAGCTATTCCTATTGGCAGTAAGTTAGCATCTGTAAGGGATATGGCAGAAGAAGCAGGCGTAAATCCTAATACAATGCAGAGAGCTTTAGCAGAATTAGAAAGAGAAAACCTTGTATTTAGCCAAAGAACGACAGGTAGGTTTGTGACAGAAGATGAAGATTTGGTAAGACAGTTAAGAAGGACTTTTGCAGTAGAAAAAATTAGTGAGTTAACAGCTACATTATTACAAATAGGCTACACGAAAAATGAGCTTATAGAATTAATTAATACATGCCTAAATTAAGGGGGGAATATAGGTGGAGAATATATTAGAGTTAAAAGATGTAAGGAAGAACTATGGTAAGAAAGAAGCACTCAAGGGGATAAATTTATGCATTCCACAAGGCAAAATTATAGGTTTATTAGGGCCCAATGGTAGTGGAAAAAGTACCATGATTAAATTAATTAATGGGCTATTAGAACCTACAAGTGGGGAAGTGCTTATAAAGGGAGCTAAGCCTAATATTGAAAGCAAGAAAGTGATTGCTTACTTACCTGAGAGGACCTATCTTAATGATTGGATGAGTGTAGAGCAGTTATTAAATTTCTTTCAAGATTTTTATAGTGATTTTGATTATAATAAGGCTCTTAACATGCTGCATAGCTTACAAATAAATGAAACAGATAAGCTAAAAACAATGTCAAAGGGAACAAAAGAAAAGGTACAACTTATTTTAGTTATGTCTAGAAAGGCGGATCTTTATATATTAGATGAGCCTATAGGAGGAGTAGACCCTGCAGCAAGAGATTACATTCTAAAGACAATTATTAAAAATTACTCAGAAAACAGCTCTATTTTATTAGCGACACATCTTATTCAGGAAATAGAAAATATCTGTGATAGTATTATCTTCTTATCACAAGGAAATATTGTGCTAGAAGGTAGTGTAGATGAGATTAGAGAAAAGAATGGGAAGTCAATAGACAGCTTATTTAGGGAGGTGTTTGTATGTTAGGAAAGTTATTAAGATATGAAACAAGGGCAACAGCAAGAACATTTATACCAATATATATGGCACTGTTAGTTGTATCTACTATTAACAGAGTTTTTAGGGTAAATAATATTGATATAGGTTTTAACTTAAGTGCATTAATCATTGTAGGTCTATTTATTTCATTGGGCGTTTTAACATTAATTATGGTTATTCAGCGATTTAATAAAAATCTTTTATCAGATGAAGGGTATCTCATGTTTACCTTACCTGTAAAAATAAGTGATTTAGTTTTATCTAAGGTTTTGATTAGTTTTTTATGGACGATTGTGAGTAGTATTATTGGAGTAATTGCTATTTTAATTTTGTTAGGAGATGCAACTTTTTTTGAACAAGTGGGCACCCTACTTACTGTAGATAATTGGAATTTATTTTTGCAGGGAATAAGAGATGGCTTTGGGGGAAACCCAATTATACTCATTATAGAATTAATAATAATAGGAATTTGTATGTATTCTAGTACCATTTTAACTATTTACTTATCTATTTCAGTTGGGCAATTACCTTTATTAAATAAACATCGTGTATTATTTTCATTTATTGCCTATTTTCTATTTAATACAGTAGGACAATGGGTACTTATAATGATTGATAAGCTCTATAATTCTTTAAATATAGACTTATCAAGCACTGTAGAATTAAGTATAGCTACCCTATTTTGTGTAGGCCTTAATATAGCATTATTTTATGCTATTAATTTTATCCTAGTAAAGCACTTAAACCTAGAGTAAGATAAATAATAATTATTAAAGTATTCAAGCAATAACCACATAGTGCCGAAACTATTATATAGGGAATAGTATAATAGGAGAAGGTAAGTGAGGGAATAAAAATGGATATTAAAAAAATAGCTGTTATTTCTGATATTCATGCCCATCAAGATGTCCTAGAGGCATTTCTAAAGTACATAAAAGAAGAAAAAATAGATATTATATTTAATTTAGGGGACTTTGTAAGTGGGGGGGCAGAACCTTGTCAAGTTTATGATAGGATAATGAATAACAGGCAATTTATAAATATAAATGGGTTTGATGAACAGGAATTGTTTAGCATAGTGGGAGAGAGTAAAAATCTAGAGAAAAATCAAAAACTAAGAGAGATACTAGGGGAAAAAAGGCTAAAATATTTAAGACAACTACCTAAAGAAAGAGAAATAAAGATAGGTAACAAGAAAATGTTATTCTTACATCGTAATGGTGCCAGTGACATTGCTCAACAACTTGCTCATGGAAAAGAGCGACATATTGAGGGATATGATTATATTTTTTGTGGGGGAAGTCATAAGCAGGAGTTGACCCATATGAGACAACCATTTATTAAAGGTACCATTATTGATCCAGGGAGTCTTGCAACACTAGCAGAAGGTATAGCCCATTTTGTTATAATTGAGTTAGATAATAAAAAAATAGATATTACCTTTAAGTCACTCAAGCTAAGCAGTATATTATCTGGAATAAAAGAAGAACCTAGAGAAGTATTAATGCATATTTATCAAACAAAACATAATGTAAGAGGGGAAAAAATATTACCACCACCTGTTATAAAGACTATTTTGGAAATTGCTTTAAAGCAAAGTAAGTATGTTTCTATAGGGTGCTGGGACTACGAAAAGAAGCTTATTAAAGAACTTCTGTGGCATTTAAAGTGCCGAGGATTTAAAAAGTGTATAAATAGTGGGCAGGAGTGGTATATAGGTGAAGTGAGTAAAGAGGTAGAAAAACTCCTCATAGAAAAAAACACTAATGAAGTAGAACATTTTAAATGGTTAGAAATATCCTTCCAACAAGACTTAGATGAAAAACTACCTATTTACAGTATATATCATTATGGAAGTGAATGTTTTTTACGATATCTCCTAGAAGAAGATAAACAAAAATTAGAGGAAATATTAAAAGAAAATAATATATCCTATACAATTGATACAAGTATTTCAAATAAAACAAAACAAGCTAAGCAGCAAGCCATATCCTATAGATGAGCGCCATATGATCTATAGGATATTTCTTTGGAGTAAAACAAATAGTATTTATGTTGACTTTTAATTTGAACCATAATAATATAGATAATATAACAATATACTGGATGAAGCTTTGCAGAAGAGTGACCAATATGGTCCACCGACGGAGTAACACTCTCAGGTACTTTTTAAGTATGACTGCGTAGCTGACAGAACTCTGGAGAGACCCAAGTTATGGGCGCCGAAGGGGCAAGAGCATTTGCTTAATCTCTCAGGCAAAAGGACAGAGACAACTACATAGTTTGACTTATCATGAAGCGAAATATAAGCTAGTTTATAAGCCTGTAAAATGACCACTAAGATAATTTTAAAAGTTTAAATGTATAAGAATGCTTATAAAATAGATTAGGTATAAGTCTACCTTGTATTTGTATAGTCTTATAAACTTAGGGAGCTCCTCTTACTTTAATTTAATTAAAAGAAGGGAGTATTTTTTATGGATTTATTGACTATTTTAGAAGGAATTAAAGATTTTGTATGGGGGGCACCCTTAATTGTATTATTAATGGCTACGGGTCTATACCTCACCATAAGATTAGGATTAATACAAGTAGTCAAGCTACCAAAGGCTATAAAATTAATTTTTAGTGCAGAAAACAAAGGAGCAGGAGATATAAATAGCTTTGGGGCACTATGTACAGCACTTGCTGCTACAGTAGGGACTGGTAATATCGTGGGTGTTGCAACTGCTATTGGGGCTGGTGGGCCAGGAGCACTATTTTGGATGTGGATAGCTGCTTTTTTGGGAATGGCAACAAAGTATGCAGAAGGGGTATTAGCTATAAAATATAGGACAAAGGATGCTAATGGGCAAGTATCAGGTGGACCTATGTACTATATTGAAAGAGGGTTAGGAGAAAAGTACAAACCATTGGCAGTCTTTTTTGCTATAAGTGCAATTTTAGTAGCTCTTTTAGGTATAGGGACTTTTTCACAAGTTAATGCCATTACCTCAAGCTTACAAATGACAATAGGAATAGATGGACGTATTACTAGTATAATAGTTGCTATAATAGTTGCTACTATTGTATTTGGTGGGATAAAAAGTATTTCTAAGGTATCAGAGAAACTAATACCTTTTATGGCTATTATTTATATTTTATTTTCGCTTATTATTTTAGGAATGCATTATAAAGCTGTTATTCCAGCTTTTATGATAATAATAAAAGGAGCATTTTCTACAAGTGCTGCAATAGGTGGTTTTATGGGAGCAACAGTAGCTAAAGCCATTCAAGCAGGAGTTGCAAGGGGAATTTTTTCTAATGAATCAGGCTTAGGAAGTGCACCTATAGCAGCAGCGGCTGCAAAGACAGAATGGCCAGCTGAGCAAGGTTTAATCTCTATGACAGGTACTTTTATTGATACGATTATTATTTGTACATTAACAGGATTAAGTATTATTGTAACAGGTGCATGGTGTAATGGATCAAAAGGTGCAGTAGTAACACAGGAAGCATTTGCAAGTGTTATGCCTTTAGTAGGGCCTTACATAGTAACCTTTTGCTTAGTACTCTTTGCATTCACAACGATTTTAGGATGGTGTTATTA
>JAEZKI010000321.1 GCA_023415525.1 Bacillota bacterium
TAGCATCCATGCCATATTTTTACCTAATGTACGCATGGTTTGCATCCCTTCTAAGTCTTTTTGAACATCTTCTGGTGTGCTACCATGTACCATGTTCCAGTATTGTGAAGAAACGACTGGCATATTACGAATGGTAAAGTATTTATTGAGCTGATCAAAAGTAGCTGTTGTCCCTCCTCGCCTAGCAGAAGCTATAGCTGCTGCAGGCTTATAAGCATTCTTTTTCCCTGCATAAAAGAAACGGTCCATAAAGCAAGTCAACGCCCCTGAAGCTGCTGCAAAATGTACAGGTGAACCAAAGATATACCCATCTGCTGTCTCAGCCTTTTCTAAGCCTTGGTTAACAGGACCCTCATTAAATACGCAACGTCCTGTGTTTTTACAACCTCCACAACCTATGCAGCCTCTTATAGGCTCACTCCCTATATGAAAGATTTCTGTCTCAATGCCTTCAGCTTGAAGAGCTCTTTCAACCTCACATAAAGCCGTGTAAGTACAACCCTTTTCTTTTGGGCTTCCATTAATAAGCAATACTTTCATCCCTAATCGCCTCTTTCCCTAGTTTACTATCTATTTATTTTATACTTCTATCAAAGTATCTATGACTAATATTAATCCATAAGGGCTATCAAGGCAACTTTACAAATACCTTGTTGAATACTTGTGGTATAAAGCTCATCCTCTATTTATTTGTTTCTTTGTTCTAACTCCAAAAGATATTCTTTAATAGGAAGGCCACCACCATAGCCTACTAATTTTCCATCTGCTCCTATAACTCGATGGCAGGGAATAATGATGGCAATAGGATTGCGGTTATTGGCCATGCCTACAGCTCGGCAAGCCTTAGGATTGCCAATAAGCTCCGCCAGTTGCTTATAGCTTCTAGTTTCCCCATAAGGAATGGTTTGTAGTGCTTTCCACACCTGTCGTTGGAATAGTGTTCCTATAGGATTAAGAGGGACTTCAAATTGTCTCAATTTCCCCCTAAAATAGTGGTCTAAATCCAAAGCAACTTGATCATTTAAAGGGCAGGAAAGCATTTCTCCCTCATTCTCTCCAAAATCAAGTCTTTCAATAAACTGCCCATCACTGACAATACTTATCTTCCCAATATCTGTCTCATAAACTGACGTATATTTCTTATTTTGTGCCATGGCTTTTCTCCTTCCTATGTTTAATCCTTTTTTAGTCGTTCCTTGTCAATCAGTTTTTTATTTTCTATAGAGGCTATCTCTTTACAAAATATAGAACTTGGACTTACTTTTCTCTCTTTCTATTATACCTCCTCCGTGTAATAATAGCTTGTCCTATTTTAAGGAAGCGTTTAGTTTTTTGATAGCTTCTACACAATCCTCTATATCTTCTTTAGTGGTTCTCCAAGAACAAACGCTTAGCCTGAGGACTGCTTTTCCATTGTGTTCTGCACCACCGCACCATAATTCTCCAGATTCTTGAATGGCTTTTACTAAGGCTCTAACTTTCTCATCTGAACCATTGGTTATAAGAACTTGATTATATACCACTTCATTTTCTATCTTAAATCCCTCTTCCTCTAAGCATTTGGCAAAAAACTTGGCCTTTTCACAGAGATTAGTAATGAGTTCATCTACTCCTTCTCTTCCTAAATACTTAAGAGTTGCCCATAGCTCAATACCTCTTGCCCTCCTGGACATTTCTAAACCATAAAGCATACAATCTCTGTCCTTCCCATATTGAATGTAAGAACCTGTGGCTTGCATAGCCCTTGTAAAGCTTTGTCTATCTTTACAAAGAATGATGCCACTGTCATAAGGCACATTTAATGTCTTATGGGCATCTACAGACCAGGAATCTGCCTTTTCCAGTCCCTTTGTGAGAGCCTTCTTTGCTTTTGTAGCCGCTGCCCATAAGCCTATAGCTCCATCAATATGAATCCAAGCCCCTGCCTTATTTCCCAAATCACATAGTTCTTCTAAATTATCAAAAGCACCTGTATTAACATGCCCAGCTTGTAAAATCAATAAAGTCCGTTCATCTAAAGGTGGTAACTTATCCACCCTCATTCTCCCTTGGTCGTCTACTTCCACTAGTTCCACTCGATCTTTCCCTAAGCCCACTTGAGCAAGGGCCTTGAATACAGAAGAATGAGCCTGTGCCCCTAAAACAACCCTTAGCTCTGGGGCCCCAAATAATCCTTTGCTACTCACTTCATAGCCTTGCTTCCTAAGTAATTCATTACGTGCTACTGTTAAAGCACACAAGGTAGCCATAGAAGAACCACTTACGAAACCTGCCGCTGTCCCTTTAGGAAGACCTAATAAATCCACAATCCATTTTTCACAGACTTCTTCTAACTTAGCCCCAATAGGAGATGCAACGGCAAGCCCACTATTTTGATCCCATACATCTGCCATCCACTTACTGGCTGCACCTACTGGAAAGTGAGAACCACATACAAACCCAAAGTATTTTCCTCCTGTACTCGTAACAGTAGTAGGGGCACCATACTGACCTAGTTCATCAATAATAGCCTTGGCATCACCTTTCTTGTTTGGGAGTTCTTCTTCAAAGATGCGAAGAGCCTCTAAGCTTTCTTTACTAGGAGATACTGGCCTTTCTTTAAGACTCTCCATATAGTTATAGGCATATTCTTTTGCTTTTTCAAAAACAACTTGTTCTTCTTTCACTCTCACCCACTCCTTTTTATAAAGAATAAATATTTATTCTTAGCCTCATTATTTGTCAATTTCTTAATCATTCGAATTTAAAGAAATTATAGATTGACATTGTATGACCGTCAACACTATATTGTATGTAAGACAATGTTATGATTTAGCAAAACAGATGCATACACTTTAATCATCAAGTAAGGAGAGGTCACGTTTATGTGGGATTTAAAAGAATTAAATACAGATATAGCCCTTTACATGGCCTTAGCAGATGCTCTGGAAAGGGATATTAAAAAAGGTTTACTTCAGCCAGGGGAACAATTACCTCCTCAGCGAGAACTGGCAAAAAAAGTAGGTGTTAATGTCACTACTGTTACACGGGCCTATAAGGAGGCTGAAAGTCATGGTCTTATCACAGCTGTTGTAGGACAAGGTACCTTTGTCTCTAAGGACTTAGGGGCCAATTCTTCACTTATTAATACCAACCTAGGAAATATAGAAGCTAACTACTATACCCCTATTGATATGGGCTTTGCTAAACCTCTTTGTGCCCTTGAGCCTTCTGTTCAAAAAGTTCTACAAACTGTAGCTCAGGATAAACAGCTCATGGAATATATGCGTTATACCCCACCTGCAGGCCTTCTTCCTCATCGTCAAGTGGGCGCTCTCTGGTTAAATCGCTTTGGGCTCTATAAAGACCCTTCCCAAATTATAATTACCGCCGGAGGCCACCACGCTCTCGATTGCATCCTTTTTGCACTCTTTCAACCTGATGACCACATTGCTGTGGATTGCTACACTTATTCAGGTTTTAAGATGATCGCTAAACGAAGAGGTGTAAAACTAGAGCCCGTAGAAATGGATGAAGAGGGTATGCTTCCAAGTAGCCTAGAACGACTCTGTCACCGTTTGCCTATTAAGGGGATTTATACAATGCCTTCTATCCAAAATCCTACTTGCTGCCACCCTAGTTCCAAACGAATCGAAGCTCTTGCTAAGGTGATTGCTAAAAATCATTTGATTTCTATAGAAGATGCTATGTATGGCCATCTTTCTCAGGAGAAAACCTATTCTATTGCTAGTTTACTCCCTGAATCAAGTCTCTTTATTGCTGGCTTATCTAAGGCCTTTTATCCTGGATTACGGGTGTCTTTTGTTTATGCTCCTGCTTCTTTTTATAATAAAGTGTGTCAGCAAATTGTTGATACCATGTGGATGGCTCCTACCCTTAATGCAGCCATTGCTTGTGAATGCATTACCTCTGGCCTAGCTGACGAAATTCTCGCCCTCAAAAAAGCAGAACTAGAAAAACGTGCTCAATTACTTGCTACTACCCTTCCCAATTATCCTTACACCTATTATCCTGGCAGCTTATTTGCTTGGGTGCCTTTATCTAATGGGTGGGACAGTGATGAATTTGTAAGAGAATGCCAACTTCATGGTACCAGTGTTGTTCCTGCTGATAAGTTTATCGTGGGTAACTTATCACCCCTGGCTGCCATTCGTCTTTCTCTCTCTGCCGCTCATTCCTTTGAAGTATTTCAAAAGGGGCTCTCCATTATTGCCACTCTTCTCAATAGAGGCCCTCAAGTAAAAGGAATTCTCTAAAGAAGAATTATATTGGGCACTTTTTATAATCTGCTAAAATCATCTATATGGACTCATTTTCTTAGAAAGGTAGGTGAATACCCTTTATGCTTATAACGACTCGCTATCCTGTTACTCAAACGGTATTAAACCCTTTTATCAAATTCTTTTGGCACTTAGAAACGGATGAGGCTGTTCACCTTTATCATAAGCTCCTACCTTCCTTAGAAACGGACCTTATTCTAAATTTCTCTTCACCTATTTGCTATTCTTCTCCCCAATTCACAACAACTACTACTGCTTTTCATTTAAACACTCATAAAGACAGCTATCATTATATCCAGCAAAATGGGAGACTCAGCGTCCTAGGTGTTGCCTTTTATCCTCATGGCCTTTACCCCTTCTTTCAAAAGCCTCTAGGCCTCCTTACTGATGATATTATAAGTGCTGTTGATGTTTTAGGCCCTCTAGTAGCTCGTCTAGAATATACCTATAATGAAATAAAGTCCCCCTCTATCCTTATTCAAGAACTAGAAAATGCCTTAGTAGAGCAATTAAACCCTTCTTATATAGAGTCTGATACGCTTCGAATACTTTATGCGTTTTATAGAGAAAATCCTCATACTA
>JAEZKI010000346.1 GCA_023415525.1 Bacillota bacterium
AATCAAGCCATTCGTAAAATCGAAAAGGACAGAGTGACTACCGTAGCAGGTGGTATGACAGGTGTAGTAGAAGAGACCGGTTATAAAAAGGGAGGCTATGTAGATGGTGCCAGGGCCCAGTTTAACTTCCCTAAATCTCTGGTGGTATTAGAGAATGGAGAAATTCTTGTGGCTGATACCCTCAATCATGCCATTCGTAAAATCAAAACCGATGGCACAGTAGTCACTGTACTGAGTGCAGAAAGTGGGTTAGAAGCACCTGTTGGCTTAGTCTATAGTTCCAATAAAGTAACAGTAGCACAGAAGTGGAAAGGGGAGATTGCCACTTTTGCCATAGAACCTGAAAGGATC
The DNA here is from genome assembly GCA_023415525.1 of Bacillota bacterium. GTDB lineage: Bacteria > Bacillota > Clostridia > Lachnospirales > Cellulosilyticaceae > Sporanaerobium. The sequence goes on from JAEZKI010000346.1 coordinate 352, forward strand.
ATAAAGAGTAGCCTGACTCATGAGGAGTGGCTTAATGAAACACCTTTCCTTCCCAAAAGTGAAGAGGTACAGCTTTGGCTAGAAGGGACGCAGATTATACCAGAGGATGTCAACGCTCAACTCATTGATAGCCGTGTTTATCTTCCAGTACGTGCCATAGGAGAGGCAGTAGGGGCTACAGTAACATGGGAGGAGAAAACCCAGACAGCTACAGTAACCTTAGGAGATAAGATAGTGACTATTCCAAGTACCAGTGAGCATGTGAAAGTAGTAGATGGAAGAATCCTTACAGGTGTAAGATATTTAGCAGAAAATCTAGGACTTAGCGTAGACTGGGTAGCAGATTATTATGCCGTGGTGATAACAAGATAATGAGATAGTAATAAAATAAAAAGTAAAAAGTAAAAGAAAGGAACGCCTACAAAACTTAATTGAAGTTTTGTAGGCGTTCCTTTCTTTTCGGAGTATGGGAAAAATAATATTAAATATGTCTTGCTACAGCAGCAGCTTCTGCAATAGAGTTAAGAGCCCTACGGGCTTTTACTGCATCGCCAATAATATGGCAGGGAATACCTCTTTCACGACAAGCTGTTGATATATCTGTGAAATCACGAGATTTAACCCCAATTGCTACCACAACCCAATCGTAAGGGAGTTCTTGTAATTGGCCTTCTTTATCAATGACAATAGCCTTTTCTTTAATTTCAACACACTTTGAATGGGTTAAGGTATTTATCCCAGCTGAGTGAATATGCTCTAAAACACTAATTTTACGGAGATCGCCTAAATCCTTAGCTACATTATCTTGCATCTCTACCACAGTAATCTGTTTTGCTTTTCCTTCAATATATTCTGCAACCTCTAATCCAACAAGTCCACCACCAATAATAACGACATGACCTTCTACAGGAACTTTGCCTTCAAGAACAGCATGAGAATTAACAACGTGAGGTAAGTGTTTACCAGGAATATTTAAAGGTACAGGCTCTGCTCCAACAGCTATAATTACTTCGTCAGGTGCCACCTCATCAAGGAGGGTTTCTGTAATAGGTGTTTCGAGACGAATAGTTATGCCTTTCTTGAGAGCTTGTTCGCCCATCCATAAAGCAGCTTCTTTCATTTCCTCTTTTCTAGGGGCCACACCAGCAAGTACAAACTGACCACCCAAGGTAGAAGAAGCTTCACATAGGATAGGATGATGCCCTCTTTCTTGTAAGGTCATAGCAGCTTCGAGTCCTGCTACGCCACCTCCTGCTATTAGGACTTTCTTAGGAGTTGTTGTTTTGACTAGGGCATATTCGGCTTCTCGTCCTAAGGCTGGATTGCGCATACACGTTATGTAAGGGATTTCTGTTGATACGAAACCATCATAGCATCCTTGGTTACAACCTACACAGCGAATAATTTCATCTTCTTTTCCTGCTTGAGCTTTATTGCAGAAGTTAGGGTCTGCCAATTGGCCGCGCCCAATGACTACCATATCAGCCTGATTACTTTCCAGGATGGCTTCAGCTTGTGAAGGGGCATTGATCCGTCCAACGGCTACTGTAATCATACCTGTTTCTTTTTTGATTCTTGCAGCATTAGCCACATTAAATCCCCTAGGAAGATCAATAGGGGGAACTTCATATTTGATAGCAGCACTTGAGAAGTTGCCTCTTGATACATCTAATACATCCACACCAGCTTCTTTGGCCATTTTACAAAAGGCAATAACCTCCTCAATGGTTAACCCATTTTCTAAATAATCATCATGGGCATCAATACGCATAAATAAAGGCATATCCTCTGGTATATTGCTTCGAATAGCCTCTATACATTCTATTAAAAATCTTGCTCTATTTTCTAAAGAACCACCATAGGCATCCTCTCTTTTGTTAAAATAAGGGCTTAAGAAGGAATGAGGTGTATAATTATGTCCCGCATGAAATTCTAATGTATCAAAGCCTGCTTCTACAGCACGTTTAGCTGCTGCACCAAAAGCTTGAGTAGCTTCTTTTATGGTTTCAAGGCTAGCACCAGGTAGGACTTGGCCACCACCTAGGGGGATATCACTGGGCATAATCGTTAGGGCTTCTGGATCATAACGTGCCACAAGGCCACCTAACCAAAGTTGAATACCTGCTTTCCCACCTGCTTTATGAATGGCATCAGTGAGCTGCTTTAACCCAGGGATATACTTATCTTCTGCAATGGATAAATAGTTTTTAATGGAAGCAGGGGCATAGACAGAACATACTTCTGTGAAGTTAAGCCCACAACCACCTAATGCTCTAGCAACATGGTAATCAATGTTTTGCTGTGTGATAAATTTATCTTCTGTTACCATTTTGGTTCCCATAGCAGGAAATAGGACACGGTTTTTTAATTCTAAACCTCTAATCTTAATAGGACTAAACAAATGATCAAACGACATAATACTCCTCCTTTTGTTATAATGGTTATATTTTTAACAAATAAGTATAAAATAAATGAATTTTCCTATTTAAATTATAAAAGAATAAAAAAATAAAAGCAATATGTTTTAAACACTTTGTTTGAAAATATGTAAAAAAAGAAGATTGTTAGTCCTTAACAATCTTTAGTGGAAGTATTTTTTAATACCTTGATGAGATGCTTTATATAATGAATACGTTGTTCTTTAGTTTCTAGAATTGGAGTACCAAGGCCACTTAGTGTTTTATTCTCCAGGGGATAAATAATGGAAGACATAAAAATTAATCGACTATATACAATATTTTCAGGCGTTTCATGAATAATACATGCCAGGATGTGTTCTGTTTTTTGATGCATGATTTGTGTTATTTCAAAGATACTTCGTGATAGTTCATCTTCATCTTTAAGGTCTACTGCTTCTTTCAAAATGACTGATAGGCCAGGATACCTTAGGGTATATTCCATAATTTCATTTGCAAATAAAATAAGTCTTTCCTCATGAGATAATTCCTCATTATCTAGAATGGAATGGACGCCAGTGGTATTGACAAGGTAAAACTCTTTGACTTGTTGAATCATTTCTCTCTTGGAACGAAAGTAGTAGTTTATAGCACTTACATTGACTTCAGCTTCTTTAGCAATGGCTCTTATAGAAATATGGGTGGTCCCACTTTTGCCCATTAAATACAGCGCCCGGTCCAAAATTTTTTCTTCTATACTTTTTAGTTCTCTCATTAGTTCATTAAGACTCCTTTTCATCAATTCAGTCATTGGATCTTTTATAGGCTAATAGTTTTCACTTTTAAATCTAAGTAATATGAGGGAGTATATCTCGTTTCTATATACTATTATACACGAATTAAATGATTATAGAAAAACAATTTTAAACGTAAAGAAGCTCTTCTAACTAGCTATGTTTCATCACTAATTAGAAGAGCCTTTTATGACTTTTCTTGTAATAAAATAATAAAAATTGAATGAAAATTTTGAAAGTGGTATAATTACCCTATACGTGTAAGTAAAAACGACAAAGGAGGGTAAAAATGAGTAGAAAACTATCTAAATTAAGTGTATTAGTAGTCACGTTATGGAGTAGCACCTCTCTACTTCTAGCTTCAGAAGTAGGAATTTATATGCCTTACGGTATAACAAACACAGCATTAGGAAGTCAACTTATAGTAGACACCTATGCCAATCGCGTATTAGAGGTAAAAGGAGATACAGTAACTCTTGTGGCAGGAAAACAGGACGTTAATGGGGGGTTAAAGGATGCGGGTATAAGAGAGGCATATTTTGATCAACCCTTAGATGTGGTACAAAATAGCAAGAAAGATATTTTTGTTTCTGATAGCGAAAATCATGCAATTCGTCGTATTGTAGATGGGGAAGTCCTCACTCTAGCTGGAACAGGAAACGAGGGGTATGAGGATGGCGACAGAAAGGTTGCCAAATTCAATCTTCCTAGTGGCTTAGCAGTGGATGCTAAGGACAATCTTTATGTCGCAGATACGCTTAATCATGCAATACGAAAGATTTCACCAGAGGGGATAGTTAGTACCTTGACGGGGACAGGCATAAGTGGATATAAGGATGGTTCCTTAGGAGAAGCCCTTTTTAATGAACCTACAGATGTTGTAGTAGACAAGGATATTTTATATATAGTAGATAGTGGAAACCAAGCTATTCGTAAGATTGAAAAGAACCAGGTGACTACTGTTGCAGGTGGACGTACAGCAGTCAATCCTACAACAGGGTACAAAAAAGGTGGGTATGTGGATGGTGTCAATGCCCAATTTAATTTTCCTAAATCATTAATTGTTTTAGAAAATGGAGAATTACTTGTAGCAGATACCCTCAATAATGCTATTCGTAAAATTAAGGAAGATGGAACCGTGGTTACAGTATTAAGTGTAAACAGCAATTTAGGAGCACCCGTTGGATTAGTTTATAAAGATGGCAAGATAATGGTTTCGCAAAAATGGAAGGAGAAAGTGACAAGTTTTGAATTAGAACCTGAGCACTCAGTAAAAAGTAGTTTGACTCGTGAGCAATGGCTTACTGAGACGCCTTTCCTTCCAAAGAGTGAAGAGGTACAGCTTTGGTTTGAAGGTGTACAAATCCTACCTAATGATGTAAAGCCACAATTTGTAAAGAGTCAGATTTATTTGCCGGTGCGTGTCATAGCAGAAGTAGCAGGGGCAAAGGTAGAATGGGATCAAGAAACAAAAGCAGCAACTGTAACTTTAGGCAATCAAGTAGTCAAAATACCTAATTCAGGAGAAAATGTTATTAATGTTAATGGACGCATGCTTGTAGGGGTAAGATTCTTAGCGGTGAGTCTAGGACTTAAAGTAGATTGGGTGGCTGATTATCGGGCAGTTGTTATAACGAAATAACAAGAAGGCCTTAACAGGCTAGAAGGAGGAATAAGGTGTGAAAAAGTGGATAACAAAAAGAATAGCTTTAGTATTGATGACCATACTATGTATCGGTCAAACGCTGAGCTATGGTGCAACTGTTCGGCTAGCAACCATTAAGGAGATACAGGGAACAGTTCAAGTTAAAAAGAATGGTGGAGAAAGGAAAATTAAGGCATTTAAGGGAATGAACCTTGAAGAAGGAGATACCTTACTTGTAGGACAAGATGGTAAATTAACCTTAAAGCTAGATGACGATAAAGAGATTGTATTAGATGCTAATACTACACTTAATCTGGAAAGTTTAGAAGAATTAGAAAATGGACAG
>JAEZKI010000364.1 GCA_023415525.1 Bacillota bacterium
TATTGATACATAGGTACTCCCTGCTTACTGACACACATACCTATAATCCATTGAGACTGATTAGCATATCGGTTTAAGATGTCCTCTATTTTTAATTCTAATTCAGGACTTTTCCCTTTTTCCTCTATTTCTTTCACAACTTCATATAAACTTGTATCTATAGCTGTACTCGTCCCTATCTGAATGAGGTCGCTTACTGCAAAATCAATATTTGCTTTTACAGACTTCATAATAGTTGTCTCTGCTTCTATCGTTTTATCTTCAAGATAGGCAATGTATTCTCTCTTCATATATACCTGTAAGATAATGAAAATAAGCATAGCCATACATAAAATAACACTCGTTAAAGAAAACCTTAAATGGCTTCTATAATACTGAGTAACCTTTTTCAACAATTTTCTCATAACAAGTATCTCCTTTATGTTAATATTCTATATTATTATACTAACTTTACACACTTTTTTATAGTTTTCAACGACTAATCCAAAATAAATATTACAACATTCACTTAACTAAGGAATTTATCCCACCTAATTCTGCTATCTTTTGCCAAATTTCCCTACTTTTCGTCTAATAGCTTGATCCTACTCCAAACCTAGCTCCCATTTCCCTTATTTGTATATAAAAATCAAGTTCCCTCCCCAGCTACAGATTAGACATTGTACTTTCTTTCACGGATAAATCTACAGCAAAAATGTGATATCATTTATACTTTAATTCAAAATTTATAGGGACAGTGTAACCTCTCCGTGAGTTACACTGTCCCTATTTTAAGCCATCTATTTCCCGATGGCTCCTTTTCTTATTCTTTTATTATTTTTCAAAAACAACGATTGCTTTTGGATCTTTAATACGAAGGGCAATTGTCTCTGTGATACGGAAAGGATGGTTGAATTCTGCCTGTCCTAAATATCCAACAGAAAGATCCATGCCAATGGCTAAATCCATGTACTGTGGCTCAGCACATACTAAGACAGCTTTGCCAAGGCCGAAAGGTCCTGCAGGGTAAACTCTGTCGCTTACCAGTTTTTTGATGCGGTCAATTTCTAAAAGACCAACATTAGGCTGAAGTCGCTGTAAGTCAAGATATAAATCAGGACTTACAATTAATGCGTAACGCCCTAGCATGCTATGACTAGAAAAATAAGCGATACCGTGAGCTACATCTTTGAATGCATCTTCCCCAGTAGACCAGTCTCCACGTTTGACTTTGAAAGAGCCTTCTGCGTTCATAAGACCTTTCACACCCAGTTCTTCGTTACCGAAGAGAATCAGCTCATCTTCCTGTTTTGCACTTTTTTGAGCGGCTACTGCTGCAGCTGAAAGGTCGATAGGGTATCCTGTTTTATCAGCTTCTGCGATATCACGCCAAAGGATGTTAAAATCCTGGTATAATTGAGGAAGCTCTACAAGACGTCGCCCTGTTACTCTTGCCATATTATTTGCATATTCTTCGTCTTTTGCAGAACTCTCAACTGCTACATAAGAAGCCCCTGCTCCTAAAGGACCATAAAGATTTAAGAAGCGGCGGCAAACCATATGCTGTTTTGCGTTCTCGATGACTGTAGAATCGATAGCTTTCCATAATTCTGCAGAAATCGGAGCATCATTTCTAGATAAATAATCCATAGTGATTCCTCCTTTTTATTGATTGATAAGACTTCCTACTGTAGGACCAGCTGCAGGAGCGATGTCATCTTCTTTTTTATCAATTCCAAGCTCTTCCAGCATTTCATTGACTTCTTCTTCACCTTCAAAGAATAAAGCAGCTTCTTTTGGATCAAGATGACGCATAAGAGTGATTAATTCGCCCACATGAACTTTTTCTTCATCTCTGATGTCAGCTAAAACTGCTTTTGCAACAGGATCATCTGTTGCATGATAATGTGCATCATAAAGGAAAATAGCTTCCAGTTCACCTGCGATATCATGACGAAGTGCCTGCATAAGTTCTGCATTAGACATTTTACGATTTACGTTTCCTGGAAACGGATTTGGAAAACTAGGCATCAATAGTTCCTCCTTTTTCATATTATATTTTGTTTTTCAGAGCTAAAAAAATAAATAAAATACTCTATAAAACACTATTTTAACTATATTTTATTATATCTAAATTATCAATATATGTCAAAATATATCGAAAAATATCTTTTGGCGTTGTTATGGATGATCAAAATGTACTCCACCAAGAAGCAGAAGGCTAAGTGAACGGAAAGTTTATAGAAGGAATGCTCAAGAAGAGAGTAACCCATTTACTTTTATAATGAAGAAATATACACTTCCGGATAAGAGGGGAGACAATCAATTGAAAATTCTTTAAATATACTATAAAATCAAGTTAGAAACGAAAATGCTCAATTTTAAATGATTTTGTATGGGGGTATTAGAGATGTTGGAACTTATGAAAATAGGCTTTTTAATTTTAGGTATAGTCCTTTCTATAATTTCTAAAGTTATGCAGTTGGTTTATAAGTCAAAATGGGGTGACCTACTAGTTCTTCCTGCTGCTACGATGTTTGTGTTGTCCATTTTATTGTACTGGCCCAAATATTTATATTATTTACAACAGGATGTAACAACCAATAAGGCTAAATTATTTGCATTGTTCTGTTGCCTAACCGTTTTAAGTTTTCAACTTTTTACAATGCTGTCCTTTGGCAAAAAAATGACTATAGGGTATACATTGATAATTCCTTTCCTTGCTTTTATGTGCACAAGTATATATTTTTGGATAAGCTTATTAAAAATAAATGGATAATAACATCTTTAAAATGTTATAGGCGTAGCAGCTATAAAACTGCTACGCCTATTTTAGTTTAACCAATAGCTTTCTTATAAAGATCATTTGCCTTGTCCCAGTCAACAACAAGGAACCAATTGTCGATATAATCAGCTCTCTTATTTTGATACTTTAAGTAGTAAGCATGTTCCCATACATCCATTGCTAATACAGGGCTTAACCCATCTGCTAAAACTGTATCTTGATTGGGTGTAGATACGATTACAAGCTCTTTATTAGCATCTACTGCTAACCAAGCCCAACCAGAGCCAAAACGTCCAAGTCCTGCAGCCTTAAAGCTAGTCTTAAACTCCTCAAAGGAGCCAAACTTCTTAACAATTGCCTCTTTTACTTCACCTGCTGGTTCACTCTTTCCAGCCTTCATACCTGCAAAATATAAGTTATGGTTATATAAACCCCCGCCATTGTTACGCACTGCATTTTTGATAGAATCTGGCAACTCATTAACTTTAGTAACAAGTTCTTCTAAGAGCCAAGATTGATGGTCTTTACTACTCTCAAGTGCTTTGTTTAGATTATCAACATAAGCTTGAACATGGCGATCATGATGAATTTCAACAGTAAGGGCATCTACATAAGGTTCTAATGCATCATATTTATAGGGTAATGCTTCTAATTGAAATGGATAAGTTTTTCTCATAATTAAATCCTCCTAACGATTTGAGTTATATAATTTATCTTGATTGATAAAAATAGAGAGTTTCATAAAGTATACTTTCTATTCACAAGTCTCTTTAAAGTTAGTATTGTCTAACTACTATGATTATATCATTAATAATAACAAGTTGCAATAGTTAAATAATAATTATTATTATTTAATACTGAACTTTAATAAAACTAGAACTTATGGTGGTCAACTTTTTTAATGCTTATCAAAATATGTAATAATAGCCTTGACTTTAGCATCCTTTCATGTTTTATACTGTACTTGTAAACAAATAGAAAGACTTAAGCTAAGATATGTAGCTGGCGTTTTATATAAACTTAAGAGAGGAGATTTGATTTATGAGAAAAGAAATTTACTTAGCAGGTGGATGCTTTTGGGGAACAGAAAAATATATAAGCAACATTCCAGGAGTCCTATCAACAGAAGTTGGTTATGCCAATGGTCATACGGTTAATCCGACTTATGAAGAAGTGTGTTACAATGATACAGGACATGCTGAAACAGTGAAGGTTGAATATGAGAATGACAAAATTGGGTTACCCTATCTATTAGAGCTTTATTATGATGTCATTAATCCAGTAAGCATCAATCGTCAAGGTGGTGACATTGGTTCCCAGTACAGGACAGGAATATATTTTGTTGATGCTAGCGATGAAGCAGTTATTCATAACTCCATCAATGAACTTCAGAAAAAATATGAAGAAAAGATTGCAATTGAAGTCAAACCACTTGCTAATTATTTTAAAGCAGAAGAATATCATCAGAAATATTTAGATAAAAACCCAGGAGGATACTGTCACATTGGAATGGATAAATTTAAAAAGGCTAAAGATGCAGTAGATACAAGTAAAAGATTCGCTAAAAAGCCTCTTAACGAGCTGAAAAATTCTTTGAGCGATATACAGTTTGAAGTAACACAAAATAATGCAACAGAGCCTCCCTTTAGGAATGAGTACTTTGATAAATTCGAAGAAGGAATTTATACTGATATTACCACGGGTGAACCACTTTTTATGTCAAATGATAAGTTTGAGTCAGGATGCGGTTGGCCTAGCTTTTCTAAACCCATAGACTTCAATTTGCTTACAAATATTACTGATAGAAGTCATGGTATGGTGCGCACAGAAGTAAGAAGCAAGAATGGTGATTCACACCTTGGCCATGTATTTGAAGATGGTCCCATAGATAGAGGTGGATTGCGCTATTGTATTAATAGTGCTTCTTTAAAGTTTATACCTAAGGAAAAAATGGAGAGTGAGGGCTATGGAGAATATCTGAAGTTATTCGATGATAAATAATTAAAAGATAATCTGAAGCTTTTGTTTAGTAACTAAAAACTTGAAGAAATGCTTTTTAGGACTAAGAAATAAACTGGTGGTAAGCCTAATCCTTGGAAAACAATTCAATAGAGGTGGTCTTTGGGTAAAATGAATAGATAGGGGAAAGTAATTTTTTAAAGGAAGAAAAATAATTATTTTATAAAGGAGGGTTTAAATGAATTTTCAAGGTATAGCAATAGGAGTAATGGCTTTTTTAATTATTGGTATTTATCATCCCATAGTGATAGCAGCAGAATATTACATAGGAAAAAAGATATGGCCACTTTTTTTGATTATTGGCCTATTATTTATTGGCATATCTCTATTTATTGAAAATAGTACCATTTCGGCAATAGTAGGTGTCATCGGATTTTCTTCACTATGGAGTATACACGAAGTCATAGAGCAAGAAGAGCGGGTTAAAAAAGGATGGTTCCCCAGTAATCCCAATAAAACTAAAAATATAGAAGTAAAACACAAACTATAATAATCAGCTTCCAGCTTTAGAACGTTTTGTCACAAATTCCATAACCATAGAAATGTGCTATAATTTACACTATAAATCAAATTTTGGAGGAATAGGAATGTACTCACTTTTACTTGCACTTATTTATATAGCTTTTATCAGCCTTGGGCTTCCCGATTCGCTTCTTGGCTCGGGATGGCCTGTTATACATAATGACTTGAATGTTCCAATATCTTTTATGGGAATCATTTCTATGGTCATATCGGGAGGAACGATTGTATCTAGTCTTCTGTCAGATAAGTTGACAAGAAAGCTGGGCACTCATATTGTCACTGTAAT
>JAEZKI010000550.1 GCA_023415525.1 Bacillota bacterium
AGAAATTGAATACTTTTTTCTACCTTTCTGAGATCTGCATTCCCTTCAGCTATTTGTTTCTCTAGTGTTTTAAATTGCTCATACATATTAGGTGGTACCCCAATTTGTACACTGGTCACTGTCCCCATAGGCGAACCAATGTTACGAGCTAAAATAAGAGAGGTTGCAGAAACACTCCCACCTACAATAAGTCCTTTACCACTATCTACTCGAATCGTATTACCAGCTGAAACATTAGAATGCATAATCGCTTCAGTAATAACATCTCCTTTAGCTTCCACTAAAGTGTTTTGTATGAATTTAGCAATAACATTACCACCTGAAACTAATTTCCCTTTATTGCCACCTTGTATGCCATAGCTTAAGAATATATCGCCACCAGCTATGAGCGTTGCTTCCTCTACTGAGCCTTTTACCTCTATTGAGCCCTGTGCCTTAACAGTAAAACCGGACTTAACACTCCCTGTAATAACTACATTTCCCACAAAGTCGATATTTCCTACACCACTATCTAGGTCTCCACTTAAATGATAGACCGTATTAATATAAATATTATGGCCATCATACTCTAGTTTACCATCTACTGAAGCCATTAACTCTAAGCCATCTGGTGAAGAATGGGTATTTTTACCTTTAGGTAACCTCACTTCTTTACCTCTTTTTGCTTTAATGACTTGTCCAAGTATATTGAAGCCATTTTTACCAGCTGTCCCCATTGTCTTAGTAGCTAGTAAATCCCCTTCTTTAACATTTCTTACGGCACTTAATTCTCTAAAGTCTACTGTTCCATCTTCTTTTTCTTTAGGTTTTAAATGCTTTATTTCTTCTATATCAAAATTTAGGGTAAGTACTCCATCCTCTCCGTCCTGAGCTGCTTCACCTTTGGCAACGATATATTTATAACGGTATTTTTTCTCTTTTGCCAAATCTTCAACAATGCCTGGTATAATTCCACTCACTATACCTTTCTTTTGAAGTTCTTGTTGAATATCATGGGCGGACATTTTCTTGCCACCATTTACTGGTTCTTGGAATTCAACAACACCCAACATTCTATCTCTAGACATTTCTACCGTCATTATTTCATCTACTACTTTTGAGGATTCATGTGAATTAATCATAATCCACTTCCTTTCTATAAATAATTTTTTATAGTGTTGTTACTTCCTCCAATAGTTCTTGTATGATAGTTTGTACATATTGAGCTAAATTCTTCTGATCGGCTTCAGATAATTCCTCTACCTTGATAGGTTTACCAATATTTACATATGCTGTTGTTTGCTTTATGCCTTTTGTCTCTTCTAATATTTTGTAAGTATCTTGAAATGCAATTGGAATAATGGGAACTCCTGTTTTAGTAGCTAGTTTAAAACTTCCTTCTTTAAAGGGCTTTATGTCCTTACCATAAGTTCTTGTTCCTTCAGGAAAAATGACTACAGATTGGCCATTTTTAAGCTCTTCAATTCCCTTCAGTATGGCTTTTAAAGACTGTCTAATATCCTCCCTATCAATATAAATACTACCCATATCCTCAAACCATTTACCTATTAAAGGCATCTTTGAAACTTCTTTTTTTCCTATAAATATACCTGGTTCTTTAAAGAGACTCATGAGTATTACGGTGTCAAATACACTTTTGTGATTAGCAACATAAAGTACAGGTCCCTTCTCTGGAAGATTCTCTTCACCTACTATCTCTAGCTTTGTTCCTGCTGCTTTAAGCATATCTAAAGTCATACACTTTGCCATCTTGAAAATCTGCTGTCTACTTTCATATACGCCATGTTTGCTATTCCCATAGGTATACTCTTTCCGCTTTCTACTTGTTTTTATTTGGTGCCATATCATGGTGCCGACTACTTGAATACTCCTTATCATAGCTCCCTCCTAGTCTCTTTTATAGTCCTCTAACATTTTTTGACGCAACTCATAAAGTCTATCTGACAACACAACTGACATAATCTGAGGATTGATAAGCCTTTTGTACTCATCCCATAAAGTATCTAATTCTTTCTGTGCATAAGCCTTAATTTGTTTAACAGTTTTGGAGGCATAGACCCTTTTACCTTGTCTATAAACAGGTACTAATAGTTCTTTTAGAATAAAGGTATTGGCTTTTAGCTTTATCTTCTTCCATCGTGCCTTTGTCTCTAATAATGTTAAAGCTTGAGTAGGATCAAAGTTCTCACCTTCTAGCGCTAAAATATCAACAATCATTTTGTCTGTTACCTTATCATAAACCCTAATAATCTTTTTCACACCTGGGTTAGTGACCTTTTCTGGATTATCTGAAATCTTTATCTTAGGAATAATAATACCGTCCTTTGCTATTTCAGCTGCTAACTTATAAATTCCTCCAAAAGATGGACAATCCGAGGAGGTAATCATTTTAGTCCCTACTCCCCATAAACTAATCTTTGCTCCTTGCCTTTTTAGATCCGCTATAAGTAGTTCATCTAAGTCACAAGAAGCACTAATAATAGCATCTTTGTGCCCTGCCTCATCTAGCATAATTCTTGCTTTTTTAGATAAATAGGCAAGGTCTCCACTATCTAAGCGAATACCATACGCTGCAGAATGAATACCAGAAGCCTTCATCTCATCAAATACTTTAATGGCATTGGGAACACCTGATTCCAGTGTATCATACGTATCTACTAATAAAATACATTTATTAGGAAAAAGCTTGGCGTAGGCTCTAAAGGCTTCAATCTCCTCGTTAAAGCTCATCACCCAACTATGGGCATGGGTTCCGGCCACTGGAACATCAAATAGCTTCCCGCATAAGACATTGGAAGTTGCATTACAACCACCTATAATCGCCGCTCTCGCCCCATATACTCCTGCATCAGGCCCTTGTGCCCGACGTAACCCGAACTCTAAGACAGTATCTCCTTCAGCTGCTCTTACCACACGTGCTGCTTTAGTGGCTATTAGACTTTGGTGGTTAATAATGGTAAGCAGCGCTGTTTCTACAAATTGTGCCTCTAAAATAGGTGCCTTGACTCTTAATAAAGGTTCTCCTGGAAAGACGACCGTTCCTTCTTCAATAGCATCAATATCTCCTGTGAATTTAAAGTCTGCTAAATACTTTAAAAAACTATCATTAAACAAATTTAAACTCTTTAAATAGGCAATATCCTCATTACTAAAGTGTAGATCCTCAATATACTCTATAGCTTGTTCTAATCCCGCACATATGGCATATCCATTGTTCGAAGGGTTATTTCTATAAAAAAGATCAAACACTACCTCATGATTATTCACATCATTTTCATAATAACCTTGCATCATTGTCAATTGATATAAATCTGTTAATAAGGTTAAATTTCTTTTGCTCATTCTAAATATCTCCTATTCACTTTGACGTCAGTTGTAATCTGTATTATAGTAATACTGTTTTGTACTGCGTCCTCCTTACGACTTGTAAAGTTGTAGCTTTGTTTTTATTATAACATATTCATGATTATTAGGTGAATATTTCCTTTATAATTGTTATATTTTGTTATCTGTTTTTAATTGCATGAATTTATTTAATATTAATTATATATTAACCTTAAGAAATGAGGCTTGTAAATGCTAAAAGAAAAAAATCAATCACAAATTATTATTATCACAACCTGTATAGCTATTTTCTGCAACCTTCTATGGGGGACTCCTTTTCCTATTCTAAAAATTCTTTATGCAGAAATGGCTATCCAAAGTAATGACTTAGGCGGTAATATTACCTTAATCAGCTTACGCTTTATGTTAGCTGCTGTCTTTTTATTTATTTATGCCCTCCTTACCAAAGCACCCTTATTTAAGCTGACTAAAAAACAATGGGGACTTATTAGCTTATTAGGCCTATTTAGCACAACCTTTCAATATTTCTTTTTTAATATTGGCGTCAATAATACCAGTGGTATAAAAGCTTCTATTTTAGGACAAGTAGGTATTTTCTTTTCTGTTATTTTAGCCCATTTTGTCTATAAAGATGACAAGCTTACTATCAGAAAATTTTTGGGACTTTCTTTAGGGTTTTTAGGGCTCATTCTTATTAACCTAGACAAAGGAAATGAAGGGCTCTTAAGCTTTCGTCTACTTGGTGAAGGTTTTATGCTTTGTTCTGGCCTCTTAAGTAGTTTGGCTCTGTTTGTCGCAAAACGCATTGGTAAGGAACTTCCTTCTATCGTGTATACTTCTTGGCAAATGTTCATTGGCTCTGTTTTTCTTTTTATCATCGGAAATCTTATGGGAGGACAAGTTACAAATCTTCACTTTACGCCTAAAAGTATCGTCCTTTTGGTTTATCTAGCTCTCGTTTCAAGTGTGGCCTTCTGTTTATGGTATTACATTCTACAGTTTAGAAAAGTAGGTGAAATGGCTCTCTATAAATTCATTATTCCGATTACTGGGTCTATCCTTACTGCTTTACTTCTCCCTAATGAACATTTACTTCCTATTCATATAGTGGCTTTATTCCTTGTAGTGCTAGGTATTATCATCGTCAACAAAGTTAATAAGAAAAATAACTAATCCTCTGTTTGACCTTGCATTTCTACGTTTCTTCTTTACAAAAGCAAATTTTAATTCTATAATATTACTATTAATTTTTATAGATTCATAAACACAGTGAAAAGGACTAGTACTATTTACGAAGCGGCAAAGCGAGTGGGGTTGGTGTGAGCCCATACGCTAAGAAATAGGAAAAATCACCTTGGAGTGGCAGACTGAAAAGAGACAAATTGTCTAAGTAGGCTCTGACGGTTTCCTACCGTTATCGTAAGGAAAGGTATAACGAGTGGCCTTATTAAGGCAAATCAGGTGGTACCGCGGAAGATGACGTCAATACGCTCTTTCGTCCTGTTAATGGATGAAGGGGCTCTTTTTATGCTCTAAAATCCAAAACTATCCAGTTTATTTATAGAATTTATGTAGGAGG
>JAEZKI010000061.1 GCA_023415525.1 Bacillota bacterium
GTCAGTCACATGTGCCAGAAATTACTACTTTAATTTTCAGGATATGGAAGAAATATTGGCATAGGTAGGCTTTGCTTATGCCTGATATTTACTAGTATAACTATAACATTTAACTGGTTTATCTATACTAAAGGTAAATTATAAAAAAATATAAAAAGAACCACTCCTAAAAAAACAGGAAACTTCCTATCCAATAGATAGGAAGTCTTCGGTCTTTAGTGATGGTTCTTATATCTTAGATTCAAAATCATTATAGCCCTTCTATAACTTATAGTTTTCATAAAGGTAGCCTACATTTCTAGTTCTATAGCTAAATGAAGAACACTACAAGGTGGTATAGGGAAGCAGATGCCACTGGCTGTGCGTTTTAGTTCATTAAAGGTTTCTATCTTTACTTTGTCTTGTTCTTCAAAGGTATTATGGTCTCTCATATCCCCCTTTAGTATGCTTCCTTCTGCTGAAAGAACTTGAGCCTCTGTTAAGACCAGCTCGATAGGATAGGTTTCCACTAAAGAAAGATTAGTAAGTGTCATATGGAGTTTGCCATCCTTGCCTAATGATACAGATTCCGTTAGATTAGGGACTTTTTCCTCTCCCATACCAATCTCTTTCATTTCAATAAAGCTTTCTACTAACTCTGCCTCCTGGTGATATTTATAGAGATCAAATACATGATAAGTAGGGGTAAGGAGCATTTTCTTCCCTTCTGTAAGAATTACGGCTTGTAAAACATTTACAAGCTGTGCGATATTGGCCATATGTACTCTCTCACAATGCTTATTAAACAAATTAAGGTTAATGGCTGCTACCAAAGCATCCCTCATAGTATTTTGTTGATAGAGGAAGCCTGGGTTGGTACCTACCTCACAGTCATACCAAGTGCCCCACTCATCTACGATAATAGCATTTTTATGCTCTGGATCATATTGGTTCATTATTTCCTCATGACGCTTTAAGAGGGTCTCCATATACAAAGTCTTTCTTAATGTGGTATACCACTCTTTTTCATCAAATTCTGTGGCACTTCCCTTGTTTTCCCAAGTACCAGGAACAGTATAATAGTGCAAAGATAGACCATCCATAAAGCCATGGTGTTGTTCTTGTACGCCCTTATGTGTCATTTCCATGACCTTTTCTGTCCAGTTATAATCATCTCCATTAGCTCCACATGCAATTTTAAAGATTGGCTTTTTAGGATGATAGTTACGCACATAGGTTTGATATCTGCGATACTCATTAGCATAATACTCAGGTGTCATATTACCGCCACAACCCCAGCTTTCATTTCCTACACCAAAGAAATCCACTCGCCAAGGTTCTTTACGACCATTTTGTTCTCTTAGCCCTGCCATAGGTGAAAGTCCATCAAAGGTCATATACTCTACCCATTCTGACATCTCTCGAACGGTTCCACTACCTAAGTTACCATTAATATAAGTCTTACAACCTAATTGCTCACACAGTTCCATAAACTCATGAGTTCCAAAGCTATTGTCTTCAATAACACCACCCCAATGGGTGTTAATCAGCTTTTTACGTTTTTCCTTAGGACCAATGCCATCTTCCCAATGATATTCATCAGCGAAACAACCTCCTGGCCATCTTAAGACAGGGATATTGAGTTGTTTTAAAGCCTCTACTACATCTGTTCGCATCCCCTTTATATTAGGAATATCTGAGTCTTCTCCTACATAAATACCTTCATAAATACATCTCCCTAAATGCTCCGAAAAATGTCCTTGTATTTCTTTATGAATATGTCCCTTTTGTATATGAGGATTTACATACCATTTTGCCATTATCTGTCTCCTTTTCTATCTTTGCAACGCTTTTCTATTACTTTTTTACTTTTACCATTTCTCATAAGGACATGACCTCACTTGAATAACTGCTCGCATTTCTACATAGCAACCACAAGCATTGCAAACACCTTCTAGTAAACGTTCACAGCCCTTGCAGATTTCCAAACGGTTTTCATACACTTCAGGAGCTACCTTAACTTCTTCATCGAGATGTGAAATATAGTCATACATCGTCTCGTACATCTGTTTATTGTCCATATCTCTCACTAGACACCTTTTACAAAAGCGCTGTCCATTCGTCATGTCTTTACCTCATGATTCCTTATTCTATATTCTGGTAAAATGTAGGGTGCTTCTTAGCCTTTTACAGCTCCAGCCACTAAGCTCTTCTGCACATTTTCACTTAAGAGCATATAAATAATGATGGTAGGAATAGTGGCAATCACTAAGCCTGCTCCTATTTCTCCCCATCTGATGGTATAACCGCCAACCATGGACATAATCCCTACTGTTATCGTTTTAAATTCCTTTTTACTTATAAAGGTTACAGCAAACATTAACTCATTCCATGAAGAGATATAAGTAAAGATAGCTACTGTTGCAATAGCTGGTTTAACAAGGGGAACCATAATGGAGCCAAAAATACGATAGATGCCACAGCCATCAATGGCAGCAGCTTCTTCGAGTTCCCGTGGAATAGAGGTTAAGAAGCTACTAATAATATAGACGCCCATAGGTAGTCCAAAGGCTACATAGGGAATAATAAGTGCGAAATAACTATTATATAAGTGTGTTTTTTTCAAAACCATGAATAGGGGAAGTAACGCAGCATGAATAGGTACCATCATACCTAATAGAATAATTTTCATAGCTATGCCACTTCCTCGCCATTCCATGCGTTCAATAGCATAGGCTGACATAGCAGATAAAATAATAACAATTGCAATGGTCACAGCTGTAACAAATACACTGTTCCAAAAATAATCTAATACTCTAGCCTCTTCAAGGGCACTTTTATAATTTTCAATACGCCAAACCTCTGGCAAGCCTATAATATTGCCACCAAAAAGTTCATTGTTATTTTTAAATGAGAACAGTACTAACCAAATTAATGGATAGACTTGTATGCCTGCAAATAGGATGAGACAAATTTGCTTGACTAAACTTCCTCCTTTAATTTTCATCTGCTACACCTCCTTTTCCTTACCAAAAGCTAAGTTTGATAGCATGGTAAAGAATAAACATTCTATGATGATAAAGACTGACATGGCACTACCGTATCCATATTTTAGGGAATCAAAAATGGTAGTGTACATATAAATACTAGGTACCTCTGTAGAGAAGAAAGGTCCCCCATTGGTTAAGACATAAATCAAATCAAATACCTTTAAGGCGCCTATTAGTGAAAAGGTCACACACACCTTTAAAATAGGCTTTAAAAGTGGAATAGTAATATACCAAGCCGTCTGAATTTTGCTAGCCCCATCAATAACAGCTGCTTCATTAATCTCACTAGAAATTCCTTTTATACCTGCATACATAATTAACATATGATACCCTACATATTGCCAAAGAATAGGAATAAAACTACAAATTAAAGCTGTTTTTTCTTGTCCTAGCCAATCTTGGGCTAGG
>JAEZKI010000075.1 GCA_023415525.1 Bacillota bacterium
ATATAAGGCCCTATATAACACCAATTTTTCCTGAGTTTCTGAATGGGTAACTAGATCGAGCATTAAGTAATAATCTCCCTTAAAATGCCTAAATAACTTCCCCTTAGCTGATGTAATATCATCTCTCATCTTTTGCTTCCTCTCCTCTTATTAGCAAAAAGAAGCCTCTTAAGATTTTAATCTCTTAATGGCTTCTCTCTACTTCTCTTCTTTTTATGCTTCTGTAGCTACTTTATTTAAAGCTTCAATAAGTGCTGGAATATCCATACCATGTGCATTTGCACCTTGTTCGATTGTTTCAAAGTGTGCGGCTGCACAACCAAGGCATCCCATACCAAATGCTGCAAAAACACCTGCTGCTGCTGGATATTTTTCTACTACTTCCATAATTCCCATTTCTTTTGTAATCATTTTAGGTTCTCCTTCTTTAATAAGTAAATGTCTATTTTTCACTCTTAATCTAGTCTTTCCCTTCCTAAGCTTAGGTTATACTTGCTGAAAGGTTTTCTCTATTGGCATAGAGATAGTAAAAAACACCCAATTGCTTGGGTGTCTTGTTCAAAATAATAATTTGGCAAGCCGGCGTATCTTGCATCTCTAATCACTTCCAAAAGCAATGCGTGGGGAGCCCTTTCCCACCTCAAATTATTATTTCTACATACTATTTCTATACACTAATTATACTGCACATCTGCATACTCGTCAATGCTATTTTCTTTAAATCGTCCACTAAAAATACGATTTTCTAATTTACTTGATGTAATAGGATAAAAGGAGGCCACATAGATATAATCCTCATCTAAATCTACTTCCAATGCTACTAATAAGTTTTTATCTATTTTTTTTACCAGTTCTAAACTCTTACCTACCTTCTTTGGATGAGCCCCTATATATTCTGGATTGGCAATAATATCCTCAATATAGTCCTCCATGTGAGCCATAATATATTTGCCTAAATCTCTGCCATGCTTACGCATGACATGGCGAGCTACTCCTGGAGCCATGTATACCTTTCCACTAAAAGGAAAATTACCCAAGTTGGCTATTTCACTTTTTATGAAACCTACTACATTGCATTCATCCTTAGGTACTTTCATAGGCCCTCCTAAATGTGTGTCTTTCTTTAGGTACTGGTGTTGTTTTTATCGTAGATACTGGTGTTGTTCTTATCTTTATTATACTCCTTTTTATTCCCTTTGTGTTACTATTTTCCTAAATTTTCTTATCCACCTCATAAAAATAAGACAGCCTATTTGTTCCTAAAAGACTATAAATCAATAGCTACTTCTTTTTTGTAACCATTGACTACCATATGGGCTACATTGTTACCTAACTCATCCGTGATAATCACTTCATACACACTAATACGCTTACTATCAGAAAGCTGATTAGCCTCTGCTAAAAGCTTCTTACCTTTTGTTACACTAATAAAAGAGATACTATTATTAAGAGAGACAGTAAGCTGTCCACTTATATTGGCTGCTACGGCAAAAGCAAAGTCTCCTAATGTAAAAATAGCACCACCTTGTACTGTTCCTCCTGCATTATAATGTTTTTCTTTAAGCTCCATTGAGCAAAGGGCTTTACCTTCTTCTGCCCACTCAATTTCTATACCTGTTTCACTGGCAAAATGATCGTTTTTAAAAAATTCTCTTACTTTTTCAATGTCCATATTACTCCTCCTTACTGATCTTTTTTTATTTTGTCCATTTCTCCTTGATTGGCTCATCAAAGTCTTAGCCAATAATTGTATACTGTCTTTTGGGTGTGTTAGTCTTGTCTGTTAAGATATTCTTTAAGGGCTTCTATCTGACTTTCTCCAAAAACAGGTATGCCATTTTTATCTAAATAGTCAGCTGTCATACCATTGCCAGCTATCTTTTTTCCAGAAAAACTCCCATCATAAATGGTCCCAAATCCACAGGAAGGACTATTTTCTTTTAGAAGCGCTACTTTGCAGTCTAAGAGTTGTGCTACTCTTAATGTCTCTTGGGCCCCTTTTATAAATGCAGCTGTGACCTCTTTACCTGAACGCATCATTGCTTTTTGCTCTATGCCCACTAGTTCAACAGGCTCTCTTGGTGTTGTCAAGCCTCCTAGCTGTTCAGGGCATACAGGAATAAGTGTATAGTGCTCTCTAAGTTTTAAAACTTCCTCTGTTAAATTCTGAGTACCATTGTACTTACAGCAAACACCTAATAGACATGCGCTTACTAAAATATTCATTTCCCAACCTCCATCTATCTTATACTAGCTTGAATTAAACAGTTTACTTTATTACTCCTTATTATTCTACTCTATTTGACCTAATAAATCTCTAGTTTTTCTTTTTTATTTAAATAATAAATTTCAGGTGGGCCACAAGCCATGCTAAAGCCCTATAGAAAAGACTCTCCTTTTTAGCCTAATAGACTAGAAAGGAGAGCCCTTTTACTTCAGTATTTTTACATCCACACCATAACCTGGCCTTACATAATTCTTTTCATCCTCTAAAGTAATATCAGCCTTTATAATGGTTTCACCACTCTCTTCTATGGCTTTGTGAGCTATACGGCTGATTTTTCCTTTGAGAATCTGTCCTTCATCTGCATAACATTTTATTTCTGCTTCACTACCTAATTTCACATCTTTTATAAAGGTCTCTGGTATATCTACTGTTGCTACAAGACTCCTTTCATCTGCTAACTTCATGACTGGCTCTGAGCGATCTGTCCCTAGGAGACCACCTTCTCTTACACTTAAGGTATCAATAATGCTATCTGTTTCTGCTATAATATCTTTCCCTTTTATGTAGGACTTATCTAACCTACTCTTCATCTCATCTAGCTCGGCTTCTGCCATGCTTATTTTAATAAGTATTTCATCTACGCTTCTTTTATTGGCATGAGAGGTATTACTTAGTTGCGTTTCTTTTACCTTTAAGCTAGCTTGTAAGGCATCAATATCTAACTGCTTAGCCGTCTTAGATTTGTCTAAATTGGCCAGAGCGTCCTTTAATGCTTTCTCTTTTGTTTGAATGGCTAGCTTGGCTTCTTCCACTTCATTTTTTGAAATACTTTCTGCTGCATAAAGCTGTTCTAGTACTTCATAGTCCTTCTTGGCTTTACTTAGGACTCTTTCTGCTTCGGCAATCTGTTCCTTTTGCATCTTCAAATCAGGGTCTGTCTCTTCTTGTAATAAGCGCTGTTTAAGGAGGAGTTCTCCTTTAATCTTACTGGCCTCTACTCCTGTTGGGTCTAAGGTTTTTTCAAACTCACCTAATTGTACTTTTAAGAGTTCTATTTCCTTTTCTTTTTTTAGAATACTGGTTTCATAGTTTTTAATATTTAAGGTAAGTAGTTTACCTCCCTTTTTAACACTATCCCCCTCTTTCACATGGACTTCTTCTATAATAGCTGGAAAATCAATATAAATCTCTTTAGTCTCATTGGCTGTGATTTCTCCAAATACATCTATTCCATCTTGTCCTTGAACCTCAACCATCTCTGTTGTCATTTCTTCACTGATGGCCTCTTCACTTTTATTACATCCTACAACAAGTAAAGCAACCATAATAAATGTTAAAAATTTTAACTTTCTCATTTCTTTTCCCCTTTTTTTATGAAGCTACCTTTCTGGCAACTTGCTCCTATTAACAAATGTGACCATCTCTTACTTTAATAAGGTCCGTACCATACTCAGCAGATTCTTTGGAGTGTGTCACTTGAATAATGGTTCTGTTTTGTTCTCTATTAATACGCTGTAAAAGCTCCATAATTTCCATTCCTGTTTTACTATCTAGATTTCCAATAGGCTCGTCTGCAAAAATAATATCTGGCTTATTTATAAGGGCTCTGGCTATAGCTACCCTTTGCTGTTGTCCACCTGATAGCTCTCTAGGTGTATGTTTACGCCGATCTGTTAAACCCACTATTCCTAGGATTTCTTCCAAATCTTCTTGATAGGCCTTCATCTTCTTACCATCTAATAAAATGGGTAGCATAATGTTTTCTTCCACATTGAGATTAGGAATTAAATTATAAAATTGGAAGACAAAACCGATATCCCTTCTACGCATCTTACTTTCTTCTTCATCCTTCATTTTATTAATCTCTTTTCCATTAATAAGAATAGTCCCTGAAGTGGGTGCATCTAGCCCCCCTAAAAGATAAAGAAGCGTACTTTTACCTGACCCTGAGGGCCCCATAATGGAATAAAAACCACCTTTTTTAATCTCTAGATTAATATCCTTTAAAATTTCTACTGTTGAATCTCCTAAGGCATAACTCTTACACAGGTCCTGGGTTTCAATTACATTTTCCATTGGCTTTCCTCACTTATTCATATTTGATAGCTTCAATAATATTGAGTTTTGAAGATTTACTTGCTGGTGTTATAGAGGCCATAATTGTAACGCCAATAGCTCCGACTATATACATCCAGAGTATACTTGTTATAAATTTCAGAGGAATAGGACACTGCATGCCTTCTAGAATATAAGGTGCAATCTGAGTCATTCCCCAACCTGTAGTCACACCTACTGTAGCCCCTATTGCCCCTAGCGCTAGGGCTTCCAAAAAGACCATTTGTACAATCTGTTTGCGACTCATCCCTACAGAGCGTAAAACAGCTAAATTTTGTCTACGTTCTATAAAACTAATAAACAAGTTATTGACAATGCCTACTATACCAATAACCACTGCTAATACTGAGAAAGCAACCATCATGCTCATCATTTGATCATTACTCTCTTTATTATTTTGCTTCATCTCACTGACTAAACGTCCATCCAAATAACGGGGTTTGTATTTACTACGTAATTCCTCTAAAACTCCTTCTGAGTCCCCATCCGTCAAAGCATAGGCAAAATTATAAGCCTTTAATTTCATATCCATCTTAAAATATTTCTCACCTAAAAGGGCATAATTTCCATTGTTCATAAAGGTATTTGCAAAACCGATAACCGTATAAATACGCTTGCCGTCAGGTGTTTCTATAGTGAGCTTGTCACCTTCTTTTACATCATAGCGGTCTTTAAGAATTTGGGTTAAAATAATATAGCGTCCTTTATTAACCTTATTTAGAATTTCATCCTTGTTTCCCATATAATCCAGGTCAACATAGTCACTATATTCAGGGCCTCTTATAGCATTGGGCCACCAGATTTCTTGCCCCCACTCCTCTACTTTTATACTACTTACCTCATAAGTAGGTAAAAGACCTTTTACACCTTTTTCTCTTTCCAAAGTCCTTGCCATTCTTTGATCCATGTTATTCATCCATATATTCATATCACTTTTAAAGGTCTTATCATAAAAATCAAGAACCTCTACCTGGACATTTATACTAATATTAACAATGAAAAGAAGCATAGATACACCTAAGGTAATAAGAGTAATACTATTTATCATGTTTTTATTGGTCCGAATATTTTTAATAGCCAGAAGCCCCACATTTCCAAATAAACTTTCAAAAATCTTTTGCCATATACCAGAAGTCCATTTTACTAAAGTAGGTAAAAGATTGATAACGCCTATTATAAGAAAGGTCAGTGAAAGAAAAGATAAAGTCATCACATTTTGCCCATTTGTAAACTGCAGTAAGACTATACTTAAGAGAAGAAGTACCATGCCAATTATACTTTTTCTAATCTTTTTCTTTTTATAAGAGGAGGTATTCCCCAATACAATATCTTTAACGGGTATCTTCCCTGTTCGTAATATAGGCATCATACTACTTACTACACTGACTAGTAAAGAAAATAGAAAAGTAATGAGACAAGTTATGAGACCAACATCCATTTTAATGGCTTTAGCACCTTCTAGTTCTCCTGTTGAGAGGAATTTAAGCATTACAAATAAAATAAGAAAGCCTAGCCCAATGGCACAAAACCCACCGATTATTCCATATCCCATACTTTCTAAAAAAAGCACCTTATTCATGGTCCGTTTACTAGCTCCTATACTCCGAAAGGTTCCTATAACAGGAAGCTTTTCAATGGTTATCACCTTAAACGAAGAATTGACAATAAAAATACTCATAAAGGTTACTAATATTGTCATCAGCAAGAGTGGCTGAGCAATCCAAGAAATACTTTCCGCTAAATCTTTACGATCAATAAGTTCTCTGACTTCTGCTTTAGGATAGGCCTCTTTTAATTTTTCTAAGAGTCCATCAATACTTATCTGTTGTGGATTGGATTTAATATAGATAAGCGTTGGCTTATTATCTGTATTTAAAAATTGGCTCAGAGCATTAAAGCTCATCAAGCCTAGGGTATTCTCTGTCTCTCCTGCAAATAACCCCCTTGGAAAAGCTATGCCATAAATAATCGTCTTTCTCCTTTTTTCCCCTATCTTTAACTCAAAGCTATCACCTACCTTGAGTCCATATTTCTCTGCTGTCTTTTGACTAATAATAAGACTTCTATCATCAAAGCTTTGCCCTGAAAGCTGCTGTTTAAGAACGAGTTCATTGGTTTGCTTGTAATCTTCTAAAGCCATACCTGTTAGGTTAAATGTATCATAACCCCTTTCTTCCTTCTCATGAAAACCATTCCCCTTCACAATAGGTATACTATATTCGGTTAAAGCTCCTAATGTCTTAACAGGATGCATACTTAAGCGATTGGTATTCATCTTTTCGCCTGCATAAATTTGAATCTCTACATTTCC
>JAEZKI010000248.1 GCA_023415525.1 Bacillota bacterium
ATTATGTATATCTGGTAAAGTTGGTAGCTGGTCGTTTAGGTATTTATCTCAATCAATATGTAGATAATGAAGATCTGGTGAACTATGGAATTCTTGGCCTTATCGATGCCATTGATAAATTTGACCCCTACAAAAATGTAAAATTTGAGACCTATGCTTCATTACGTATTAGAGGGTCCATTTTAGATGCCATTAGAAAACTTGACTGGGTGCCACGCACACTTCGTAAGAAACAAAAAGAAGTAGATAGAGCCTATGCAGAATTAGAATTTCAACTGGGACGTCAGCCACAAGATGAGGAGATGGCTAAATATTTAGGACTGAAGATAGAAGAATATGGTGAACTATTAAAAGAAGTAAATATTACTACTCTTATTTCCGTTGATGAATACTCTTATCAATTAGAATCCATTAAAGATGTCAATGCAGAAAGTCCAGCAGCCTATGTTCAAGAACAAGAGACTAAGGAAATGTTAGCAAAGGCTATTGAAGCTTTACCGGAAAGGGAAAAACAAGTTATTTTTCTTTATTATTTTGACGAATTGACACTTAAGGAGATAAGTAGTGTTTTAGAAGTATCAGAATCTAGAGTTTCACAATTACATACTAAGGCTGTATCACGCTTACGTAGTAAGATGGAAAAATACGATAAAGTATTACCACTATAAGTTTCTAGTTGAGGAGGAGTTGTAATGATTCGACCGATTGATACACAAACTATTTATCAACAGACTCAAGAAATTAGCTCGAGACAGCAAATGCAAAATCAAATGGAGCAAACCCAGCAAGGTCAATTTTCCCATATTATGCAGAAGGAGACCCAACTTAAAAAAGAATCGATCAATAAGTTAGAGCAAGACAATAAAGTCGATAATGATTTAGACAAGCAACAAGGGAAAGGGAAATATAAGCAAGAAAAGAATAAAAAGGGTAATAAGGAGACACCAGAAGAAGCACCCAAAAATATAAAACTTAATAAATTTGATATGAGTATATAGGAGGCACGTTAGATGGCTATTACTATACAAAATACCCCCTTTTTCTGTTTGATTTGGATAGGATTGGGGTTTCTTTTTATTATGATAGGGGTATTTAGAATGGCTATACATAATGAGGAGAATTATTATACGAAAGACAAATCTATCACAGAGTCTAATAATCACATTCAGGAACTTTTTTCATACTTCTTAGAAGAAGAAGAAAAAAAGAATAATTCATTAAGAGAGATGCTTACTAAGGAGCCTATAAAGGGGGGGGGAGAAGTAACTCTCAAAACAAGTTCAGTAGCTAAGCCTATCCAAGAGAACAATGAGATTATAAAGATGTATGAGGAAGGTTATAGCGTAGAAGAGATAGCAAAAAAATTAAAAAAGGGGATAGGTGAAGTGAATCTCTTGATTTCACTTTACTCAATGAGATAAAGGGATGAAACTGAGAGAAAATAGAAAACTGACATTTTGGTTTATTGGTTTAGGGTGTGGTATGATTATCTCCGGGATTGTGATGATGATTTATATACTGGCATGTGAGAATACACTGGTTGAGCAGAATGGAAATAGTATAGAAGCGAATAAGATTTATGAGGAGGGTACGGAAGAATCTAAATCAAGTTTAGGAGTACTCCCTGATAAGCAAGTCTCTTTTGTCCTAGAGGAATTAAAAGAAGAAATAATAGAGTTAAAAAAAGGGCGTAATCATGAAGAAGAGACGCAACAGTATATAGAGTCGGATATAAAACTGGTTAATGAGGATGAAAAAATTAAAGTATTTATAATGGAGGATATGGGGGCCTCACAAATCTGTAAATTACTTAAGGAAGCAGGAGTAATTGAAAATGAAAAAAGTTTTTTTGATTATGTGGTGGCCCATGGAAAGACAAAATATTTAAAACATGGTTGGGTTGAATTTCCTAAAGCAGGTACAAATGAAGAAATTTTAGATCGTCTAGTATCAAAATAAGAAGGCAATACTAATTTGCCATTGTAATTGAAGAATAAGTATGATATACTTTAGAGCGAAAATAAAACACACGCATTTAATAGGATAGTATGGTGCTGAAACAGTTTACTATAGCTGAATAAATGCGGAGGACTAACCAGGAGGAATAAAAATGGCAGTAATTTCAATGAAACAACTTTTAGAAGCAGGTGTACATTTTGGACACCAAACAAGAAGATGGAATCCTAAAATGAAAGAGTACATCTTCACAGAAAGAAACGGAATTTATATCATCGACTTACAAAAAACAGCAAAAAAAGTAGATGAAGCTTATGCAGCTATTCGTGAAGTAGCAGAAGCAGGTGGTAAAGTACTTTTCGTAGGTACTAAAAAACAAGCTCAAGAATCTATTAAATCTGAAGCTGAAAGAAGTGGTATGTACTACGTAAACCAAAGATGGTTAGGTGGTATGCTTACAAACTTCTCAACTATTAAAAGTCGTGTAGCAAGACTTAAACAATTAGAAACTATGGAACAAGATGGTACATTTGATGTACTTCCTAAAAAAGAAGTTATCGAACTTCGTAAAGAAATGGACAAGCTTCAAAAGAACTTAGGTGGTATTAAAGAGATGAAGGAAATCCCAAGCCTTATGTTCGTAGTTGATCCACGCAAAGAAAGAATTGCTATTCAAGAAGCACATATTTTAGGTATTCCAGTTGTATCTATTGTAGACACAAACTGTGACCCTGAAGAAGTAGATTATGTTATTCCAGGTAATGATGATGCAATTCGTGCGGTTAAATTAATCGTTGCAAAAATGGCAGATGCTATTATCGAAGCAAACCAAGGTGAAATTTTTGAAACAACACAAGAAACAAACAGCGAAGCCACAGAAGAAGCAATCGCTGAATAATTTTTGGGAGGAAACTAAAATGGCAATAACTGCTGCTATGGTAAAAGAATTACGTGAAAGAACACAAGCAGGTATGATGGACTGTAAAAAAGCATTAAACGCAGTAGACGGTGATATGGATAAAGCAATCGAATACTTACGTGAAAATGGTTTAGCGAAAGCTGCTAAAAAGGCAGATCGAATTGCTGCAGAAGGTCTTATTAAAGATGCTATCTCTGCTGATCATAAAAAAGCTGCTATTGTTGAGGTGAACTCTGAAACAGACTTTGTTGCTAAAAATGATCAATTTGTGTCATTTGTTAATGAAGTAGCACAAATCGTTCTTAACAATGAAGTAACAGATGTCGAAGCTTTAAAAGCTCTTGCATGGCCAGAAGATTCTTCTAAAACAGTAGGCGATATATTAACTGAAAAAATTGCTACAATTGGAGAAAACTTATCAATTCGTCGTTTTGTAAAAATGTCAACAGAAGGAACCATTGCATCTTACACACACGGTGGTGGAAAGATTGTTTCTTTAGTAGAAGTTCTTGCAGAAGGTGAAAAGGCACAAGAGGTTGGTAGAAATATTGCAATGCAAGTTGCAGCAGCTAACCCAGAGTTTGTTTCTGAAAATGAAGTACCAGAAGAAAAGAAAGCTCATGAGAAAGAAATTTTAATGCATCAAGCACTTAATGAAAACCCAGGTAAACCTGAAAATATCATTGAAAAAATGGTTATAGGACGACTTAACAAACAACTTAAAGAAATCTGTTTACTTGAGCAAGAATATGTTAAAGATCCAGATTTAACAGTTAGTAAATATGTTGCAGCAGAACTTGGAAAAGCTGATATGGTAAAAGCATTTGTTCGTTTTGAAGCTGGCGAAGGAATTGAGAAAAAAGAAGAAAACTTTGCTGAGGAAGTTGCAAAACAAATGCAAGGTTAAGTCTATGGAGGGACACACCAGTGTCCCTTTTTTTATGAATATAAAAGTTAAAATACATCTAGAAATTAGTATCTATTTATGATAGAGTAGTGATAGCAGAAAGGAGCAGAGGATGAACGGTTATAAGCGCGTACTAGTTAAATTAAGTGGAGAAGCTTTAGCAGGAGAGTTACAAAGAGGATTTGATCACGCAATTATTACAGGTGTTGTTAAGCAACTTAAGAAACTTGTTGAAAATAAAATCGAAGTAGCAGTTGTAATAGGAGGAGGGAATTTCTGGAGAGGAAGAACATCCGGAAAGATGGACCGAACAAAGGCGGATCAGATAGGAATGCTAGCTACAGTGCTCAACGCTATTTATGTGGCAGATGTATGTAGAGCTGAGGGGATACAAAGTGTGGTACAAACCCCTTTTCAAATAGGGAGTATGACAGAATTGTTTTCAAAGGATACAGCATTATCTCATATGCAAAAGGGAAAAGTTGTATTTTTTGCTGGTGGTACAGGACACCCCTTTTTCTCAACAGATACAGGTGCTGCGTTAAGAGGTTGTGAGATTGAAGCAGATGTACTACTTTTTGCAAAGAATATTGATGGGGTATATGATAGTGACCCTAAACAAAATCCAGAGGCCAAGAAATATAGAGAGATTTCTTGCCAAGAGCTTTTACGCCAAAATCTGAAAGCTATTGATGCAGCTGCTGCAACCTTATGTATTGATCAAAAGCTACCAATTATTGTTTTTGATTTAGGAGCTACTGATGGCATAGTAAATGTAGCTATGGGTGAACATATTGGTACAACTATTTTTATAGAAGAGTAATGAAGGAGGCCTATAATGAAGGAAACACTTAAAAAATTTGAAGAGAAAATGAAAAAGACTATCCAATCTCTTGGTGATGAGTTTGGGACTATCCGTGCAGGAAGAGCTAACCCTCATGTATTAGACCGTATTACAGTAGATTATTATGGTGTACCTACACCCGTTCAACAAGTAGGAAATATGAGTATTCCAGAAGCTCGTATTTTACAGATTCAGCCATGGGATACTTCGCTACTTAAAGCAATTGAGAAAGCAATTAATGAATCAGACCTTGGAATTAACCCTTCCAATGATGGTAAAGTTATTCGCCTTGTTTTCCCAGAGTTAACAGAAGAACGTCGTAGAGATCTTACAAAAGATATTAAGAAAAAAGGTGAGAACGCAAAAATAGCTATCCGTAACATTCGTCGTGATGCCTTAGAAACTCTGAAAAAGATGGAAAAGGCCAATGAGATAACAGAAGATGAACAAGGAGTGGCTGAAAAAGATGTACAAAAGCTAACAGATCGTTTTGTAGATGAAATTGATCGCTTAGTTGAAAATAAAAGCAAAGAATTATTATCTGTATAATTATAGAATGCTCCTCTGCTTAGAGGAGTTTTTTAGTATAGGAGGAATATAGATGCAAGATATTAAAATCCCACAGCATGTTGCCATTGTTATGGATGGCAATGGAAGATGGGCTAAAGAGCACAATATGCCACGTAATGAAGGGCATAGGCGAGGGACAAAAACATTAGAAGAAATCATTAAGTATGCTGATCAGTTGGGAATTAGATATTTAACGGTATATGCTTTTTCTACAGAAAATTGGAAAAGACCAAAAGAAGAAGTAGAAGGTCTCATGAAGTTATTTAGAAGATATTTAGAAGATAATATTAAAAAGTCTAACAAAGATCGTATACGTTTTAAGGCTATAGG
>JAEZKI010000250.1 GCA_023415525.1 Bacillota bacterium
GAATATAATAGGTGCTTTTTTGGGTGGTGCACAGACAGGGTCCTTGTGGAGGAGCTTTCTCATTCCACTTTATATCGTGAAACGTCCTATGGGTAGTTGTGCCCTATTACTTGGTATAGTTGGAATAATAGCTAGCCTAACAGTAGTCCCTATTCAAATCATGTCCTATATACCTTTGGTCTGGTCCGTGTTATTATTTGGGATATTCATGCCCTTTACAGTCATTGCTTTAATGAATGTAATAAAGGCAAAGAAAAAACGAATAAAAATTTTTATAGTATTCTTTGCTATTTTAGGAATAGGAATTAACCCCATTATAACTTGGATTGGTTCAGTGCTTTATGAAAAACTGGATGCAGTGCAAATAAGTAAGGATTTATCCCAATAGTTAGTAAAAAGCCTACCTGGATTTATTTCAATAATCAGGGTAGGCTTTTTAGTTCAAAAGGACGAGGCGTATAATTTTTATTTTAATTGGACTTATTAAAATGGTATACTAGAATAGTGTTTAGGGGCAGGCATAAAATAAAGTACAATTAAAAACAAGAGGTTATGGGGTAAAGAGGTATGAAAACAGAAAAAACAGAACACCTTATAGAACAAGAAAAGACACATGCCCAACGGGCAATGGACTATTTTAAAGAAGGATATAATTGTGCCCAGTCCGTTTTTTTAGCCTTTAGCCAGGAATATGGTATGGATTTTGAGATGGCTTTAAAAATGAGTTCCTCATTTGGAGCAGGAATGGGGCGACTTCGGGAAGTATGTGGTGCTGTTTCGGGGATGTTTATGGTGGCAGGATTAGTTTATGGCTATATAGATCCAAAAGACCATAAAACAAAAACGGAACATTATGAAAGGATTCAATATCTGGCAAAAGCGTTTGAGGACAAGAATGGCTCTATTATATGTAGAGAGTTATTAGGTTTAGGTGCTGGAAAAGATAAACCGGAACCTGAGCTTCGGACAGCAGAATATTATAAAAAAAGACCTTGCGTGGAGCTAGTGGGTATGGCTGCTGGCATTATGGCTAACTATATAAAGAATAATCCCAAAAGAGAATTTTAAAAACGTAATAAGTAGCTTGTGAAAAATGAAGTGACTACTATCAGTAAGGAGGAAATAAACATGTTAGAAGTAGGAATGAAAGCGCCTTATTTTGAATTACCAGATCAAAATGGCAAATTACACACACTTGAAGAGTATAAGGGAAAAAAGGTCGTTTTGTATTTTTACCCAAAGGATAGTACACCAGGTTGCACAAAGCAGGCGTGTGGCTTTTCTGAGCTATATCCACAGTTTGTAGAGAAAGGGGCAGTGGTTATTGGTATTAGCAAGGATACAGTAGCCTCCCATAAACGATTTGAGGAAAAGTATGGATTAACATTTACTATTCTTGCAGATCCTGAACTTCATGTTATTAAAGCCTATGACGTTTGGAAAGAAAAGAAAAATTATGGAAAGGTAGCTATGGGTGTGGTTCGTACTACTTATTTGATTGATGAAGAGGGTATCATTATAAAAGCAAATGATAAAGTAAAAGTCGCAGAAGATCCTACTCAGATGCTTGGGGAAGTGTAATGAAAATTATATTATCTCCAGCCAAGAAAATGAATGTAAATTTAGAGTCACTAGAACCTATAAGCATTCCTGTATTTCTTAATGAGACAAAAGAAATACTTTCTTGGCTTCAAGGTAAGTCAAAAGAGGAACTCAAAAAGCTGTGGGGATGTCAGGATAAGATTGCCGAACAAAATTTTGAGCGACTAAAAGGAATGAATCTTAAGAAGAATTTGACACCAGCTCTTCTTTCCTATGAGGGAATTGCCTATCAGTATATGGCTCCAGCTGTTTTTGAGTATGGACAGTTAGACTATGTACAAAAACACCTACGGATTTTATCAGGTTTTTATGGTGTATTGAAGCCTATGGATGGTGTGACACCCTATCGACTGGAGATGCAGGCAAAAGCACAGATTGGTAAATATAAAAATTTATATGACTTTTGGGGAAGTAAACTTTATCAGGAGGTTAGAGAGGAGGATGGCATCCTTATTAATCTAGCATCCAAAGAATATTCTAAATGTATCGAGAAGTACCTGACAAAGAAAGACACTTATATCACTTGTACCTTTGGTGAAAGAGTAGATGGAAAGTTTGTTCAAAAAGGAACATACGCTAAGATGGCAAGAGGTGAAATGGTTCGTTTTATGGCAGAGAATAAAATTGAAAAACCAGAGGAAATGAAACTTTTCAATAGGCTTGGCTATGTCTATAGAGAAGATAGGTCCAGCCTAACAGAGTATGTTTTTGAAAGGATTTTAGGATGAAAAAAGAGATAGAGCATATAACAGATAAAGTAATAACTAGAAAGGATGCAGCTTATGAAGACTGTAGAAAGGGATGGAATAGAGGAATAGAATGGAATCCCCTTGCTATTGTCTATTGTCAAAATGAAGAGGATATAAAAAGAACCCTTCACTTTGTTAAAAAGCATAACCTAAGCCTGCGTATTCGTTCAGGGGGGCATCACTATGAAGGCTATTCAAGTGGTGAGGATGTCATTATACTGGATGTCAGTGAAATGAATAAAATCATTATAGATGAGAAAGAAAAGCAAGTCATTGTGCAAGGCGGTGTGAGAAATGAAGCCCTCTATAAGGCTTTAGGTGAAAGGGGCTATCCTTTTCCAGGAGGAGGTTGTCCCACAGTAGGTGTGGCAGGTCTTACTCTTGGAGGGGGATGGGGATATTCAGCTCGGTATTTAGGACTAGCGGCAGACTCCTTACTAGCTGTTACACTCATTGATGGCAAGGGGGAAAGGCTTAAGGCTAGTGAGACAAGTCACCCTGACCTTTTTTGGGCATTAAAAGGCGCAGGTGGTGGTCAATTTGGAGTGGTGACAGAACTTACCTATCGCTTACCAGAAAAGGTACAGAGGGCGACATGGATTCATCTGGATTTTAAGGAGTGTACATTAGAAGAAAAAATACAAATAGTAGCAACCTGGCAAGATGCTTTTCAAACAATGGCGCCTTGTCTTAACTTAAAGATGAGTGTGTACAACGGAAATAAACGAGGTAAAGGCGTATTTATGACAGGGATTTGCTATGGAGATGAAGTGCTTACAAGGCAATTACTCACTCCTTTTACAAGCTTAGGAAGCCAGCATATGCTTCAGCTAGAGGAGGCACCTATCGTGAGAGTCAATCAAATCATTCAAGATAGTCATCCGCCTTATGAGAAATATAAGTCTAATGGGCGTTTTCTTAGGAAGTTATTAACATCCCAGGAACTGGCCCATCTAGTAGGTCTCTTAGAAAGCAAGCCTGAAGCGGCTGATTATGCGGCACTTTCTTGGTATGGTATGGGTGGAAAAATAAGCACCTTGCCTAAGGAATCCACTGCCTTTTATTATAGAGATGCCCAAGCCATCATAGGTCTTCAAGCTGTCTGGGAAGAACAAGAGCGTGCCATAGCTTGTCGTAAGTGGGTCCTTCAAGGATTAGAAGAAGTGGCTAAATATACGGAAGGAGCTTTTGTTAATTTTCCATTAGCTGAGTTAGAAGATTATGAAGCTGCTTATTTTGGAGACTATAAAATGCAGCTTAGGGAGATTAAGAAACAATATGATCCAGAGAATATTTTTAGCTTTCCACAAAGTATAGGTTGCAACAAGGACTCTTATCAATAAAGGTATAAAAAAGGAATAGGATAAGTTACTGAGCTATAGACTATAGAAGAAGAATAGGAGCATAGAGGAATCTAAGCTCCTTTTTTTATAAAAAATGAGAAAAAATGCTTCATATACTCCCCAAAAGAAATGGAACGTGTTACTATTAATAGAATGAAACATTAAAAAATAATAACAATTTAAAATTTAAAGCGTAAAGTAAGGAGGATATCATGAGAAAAAAAGATAGAGAAGTGACAGATAAACAAGAGCTTTTAAGAATAATTGAAAAATGTGATAGTTGTAGAATTGGCTTATGCTATGAAAATGTCCCTTATATTGTCCCTATGAATTTCGGGTATACTTATGAAGAGGATCAACTCACTCTTTATTTCCATAGTGGCTTAGAGGGAAAAAAATTAGATATGATTAGGCAAAACAATACGGTTTGTTTTGAGATGGACTGCTCTCATGAATTAGTACATAATGACATTCCCTGTAGGTATACCATGAAATATGAAAGTATTATAGGTAGAGGCAAAATGTATATCTTAACAGAGGAAAAAGAAAAAATAGAAGCACTTCAGCAGGTTATGAAAAAATATGCTCCAGATAAGACTTTTGAGTTTGAAACAAAGCATGCCAGAATTATACTGGGTTTAAAATTAGTAGTAGAAGAATTTACAGGTAAACATTCCACTAAAGGTGGGGCAGTAGGCCAGTAACTTTAAATAAAAAAGGTAAATTTATTGAAATATCTTTTATTGTGTTATAAAATAAGACTAGAAATAAAATAAACTATTAAAAATTTAATAGCTTATTTTAATATTTTCACGTTGATGAAACTAAAAACTATTTTTAAGGGGGAGTGACTATGTGTAACAAACAGAAATTCTTTTTTTGCAGACATTGTGGTAAGATTATTGGAATGATTCAGGAAAAAGGTACACCAACAATCTGCTGTGGTGAAAAAATGACCGAACTAGTAGCCAATACAACAGAAGCATCAGTAGAAAAGCATTTACCAGTTGTTACAGTATCAGGCAACACCATTGAAATTGAAATTGGAAGTACACATCATCCCATGGAAGAAGCCCACCACATTACCTTTGTGTATGTGGAAACGGAAGGTGGGGGACAACGAAAGTGCTTGAAGGTGGGAGATACACCTAAAGTAACGTTTAGTTTTGTAGAGGATAAACCTGTAGCTGTTTATGCTTATTGTAATCTACACGGGTTGTGGAAAACAGATATAAAATAGTGTTAGAAATGACAAGAGTGATAAAGTAAAAGACTTAAAAAGGGATTTTCGAAATTTGAGCGTAACCATCAAATTCTCGACTATCCCTTTTAATTTTTAGGTTATACGTATGGTCTCTCTTTTATTATTGCAATGGTTACCAAACTATATGGTTATTACATATATAATTACTATGTAAGCGTCAATTCAAGCTCGCCTATAAAAAATACGCCACTGCTAGTATACTATTACTAGCCTTGTGGCGTATCTGTATTTTTGTACATTTCAGGAATAGTTTCTGACCATGGCAGTAGTTCTGATACCTGTAGGTCTTTCTTCAATTGAATCTGTTCAAACACATAGTGTAGATAATGCATTGGTTTTAGGTTATTGGCAAGAGCTGTTTGAATGATGCTATAAATGATAGAAGAAGAGCTTGCTCCATTTGGTGTATTGGAAAATAGCCAGTTCTTACGACCT
>JAEZKI010000341.1 GCA_023415525.1 Bacillota bacterium
AGGATATTATGAATCTTGTTATTAAACCTATTGTTCCAGCAGAGCTATTAGATGGAGAAACAAAATACTTTATCAATCCAACAGGACGTTTTGTAATTGGTGGACCAGTTGGTGACTCTGGTCTTACAGGACGTAAGATTATTGTAGATACTTATGGTGGTTATGCAAGCCATGGAGGCGGAGCTTTCTCAGGGAAGGACCCAACAAAGGTAGACCGTTCAGCAGCTTATGCAGCGCGTTATGTAGCTAAAAATATTGTAGCAGCTGGTCTGGCTACAAAATGTGAAATCGAACTGGCCTATGCCATTGGAGTAGCTAAACCTGTTTCTGTATTGATTAATACACATGGTACAGGAGTTGTAAGTGATGATAAACTTGTAGAGATCGTGGATAAAATCTTTGACCTTCGTCCAGCAGGCATTATTAAAATGCTTGATCTAAGAAGCCCTATTTACAAACAAACAGCAGCCTATGGACATTTTGGACGTACAGATGTAGATCTTCCATGGGAAAGAACAGATAAGGTAGAAGATTTAAAAGTAGCTATTCAGTAGAAAAAAGTTTATAAAGTAAGATATAGAAGGAGCCTTCACACTATTTACAGTGGGAGGCTCCTTTTTAAAGCTAAAGTTTAAGAGATAAAGAGAGGGGGATGAGGAGGACCGCTGAGAAGGAGAGAGGGCTTACTTTCAGCTAGGCTTCTTCAAACCCCCATTCTTTATTCGTTGGGGGAGAAGAAAGGAAAACCTAAAATTCAAAATATAAGGTTAAATATCACATACGTTTCTTAGATTAATAGAATCTCATTTGCAATCTTTAATAAATTGATCTTTTAGGTCTTATGTTTTTTTACTCCTTCCCTATTAGGATAAAGAATGGGGAAAGAATCATTACAATTTATTTATAAACACATAATATTAGAAAATTCTAAATAATTATGATATAATGACAATAGTTTAATTTTATAGTTAAAAATGGAGGGTAATGATTGTGAAGAGAAAAGTAATAGCACTTTTAAGTTTAGTTATCATGCTTTTTAGTATGGTAGGGTGTAGTAATGAGGGACTAGCTTTAATAAAGGAACTCAATAGGGTAAATGCTTGGGAGACCAATGCCTTAGCAGTAAATGTGAGTTTATCAGGTGAAGCTGAGGGAACGAAGCTAGGTATTAAGGTAGATGTGACAGGTTGGGTTAACCAAAAAACACTTCAAGGCGAAATGGAGATAAATATAAAAGAAATAGAGGTGGATGGTGAAGTTGTAGATACAAATCTTTCTCCTTTTAAAGTTCTTATTGATCACGAAGTGGTTTATATTAGCAAAAGTCTATTTACCGAAGCATTTACATTGGAAGGCCAACCTATACCAAAAAAACTTAATGACATTCAAGCAGATTACATAGGGTTTGAAACAGCAACTACTGAAAGTACACCACGGATGGATGCTAATAAGGCTAATGATTTGTTGATGAAGTTAATAGAAAAGGCAAAGATGGATGTAACTGTTAAACAAGATAAAAAAAGCTTTACGATTGAAATGAACTCTGATCAATTAGTAGATGCAACAGTGGCTATATTAAATGCAGCAATGGATGATATAGATGCCCTTAATGCAATAGTTCCTACAGGTATGACTCAAGAAGAAGTAGATAAAGAAAAGGAAGAAATACAGGCTATGTTAGTAGCTGCCAAAAACGAAATAAAACCTAGTCTTAGTGGTAGTAACTTAAAGTTAACTTACAATTTTGAGGATAATAAATATACATCAGGTGTAGATATGAATTTTGAAATAACTGACGCTGGACAAAAAGCGATAGTTCAAATGAAGGTGAATGGAACTACTAGTAATTTAGGTGAGAAAGAGTTTATACTTCCTAAAAAGGTAGTGAAATTAACGATGGAGGAATTTTATAATTTAATGGGAGATATTGAATAATCCAATGCAATCACTATAAAAAGAGTAAAAGGTATTTACACTATGTGGAGGCCTCAGGCTGTAGACAATTAGATTGTCTGCAGCCATTTTTATTGCAAAATTAAGCTCTGTATAGGAGAGTTAGCCTTATATTTCGAAGTTTAAATTTTTCTTTCTTCTTTCCCAGGGGTTAAAGAGTGGGAGTAGGAAGAAGTCTAGCTGAGAAGGAGATGCTTTCTTGGGGAAGGATTATTACAATTTATTTACAAACACGCAAATTAGTAAAAGTTTCATAATAATTGGACTATAATGATAGTAGTTTAATTTTATAATTAAAAATGGGAGGTAATGAATGTGAAGAGAAAAGTAATAGCACTTTTAACTTTAGTTATCATGCTTTTTAGTATGGTAGGGTGTAGTAAAGAAGGACTAGCATTAATGGAGGAGACCAATAGGGTAAATGCTTGGGAGACCACAAGCCTTACAGCTAATATGAGTTTTTCTGCTGAAGCTGAACAAATGAAGATAGATGCTACACTTGATATGACAGGCTGGATTAATGCGCAAACACTTCAAGGTGAATTGGAGATGAACTTAAAAGAAATCAAAATGAATGGTGAAGCTCTAGAAAGTATAAAGATTTCGCCTATTAAAGTTTTTGTAGATAAACAAGTGGCTTATATTAGTAAGACTTATTTTACTGATTTATTTACAGCATTAAACGTACCTGTTCCAGAAAAATTTAATGCTCTTCAGGCAGATTACATAGGGATTCAAACAGCTGGTACTGAAGATTTACTACAGGTAGATCCCAAAAAAGCAAATGATTTATTAATGAAACTTATGGAAAAAGCAAAATTAGATATAGCTATTAAACAAGATAAGAAAAACTTTACGATTGAGATGAACTCTGATCAATTAGTAGATGCAACAGTTGCTATATTAAATGCAGCAATGGATGATATAGATGCCATTAATGCACTAGCTCCTACTGGTATTACTCAAGAACAAGTAGATAAAGATAAAGAAACAGTACAAGCTATGTTAATGGTGGGAAAAAATCAAATAAAACCTATGATTAGTGGTAGTAACCTAAAGGTAACTTACAATTTTGAAGATGATAAATATACATCAGGTGTAGATATGAATCTTCAAGTAGCTATGGGTGAAGACAAGATAGCTGGAAAAATGAAGGTTGAAGGAACCAGTACTAAAATAGCTAAAAAAGAATTTGTGCTTCCTACAAGTGTAGTCAAATTAACAATGGAAGAATATATGGATTTGATGGGAGCTACACCTGTAAGTATTGCAAAAGCAGATGCAATTAGTGAAAACCAAGTGAATTATTTACCTTTTAAAGCAACTATGAGTCAATTTGGTTTCGAAGTAGCTTATGATAAAGCTACTCAAAAGACCTATGCTGTTATTGCAGGACAAAAGATAGAAGCTAAGACTTTAATTAAGGCTGGAGTAGCTTATATTTCAGTAGAAGAACTTCAAAATCTCGGCTTTACAGTAGAAGAAACAGCTGAAGGGTTCAACATCTTTTTTTAATAACGAAATCTTATAATAAAGGATAAAAAGACTAAAGGCATTCACACTATGTGGATGCCTTTTACTCTTTTTGTGGATATGTTATACTAATAAAAAGAAAAATGTGCATAGCAAATTAGGAATAGAAACGGTGAATAAATTGGATGAACAAGTTGTACTAGAAGCAACCATAGAGGATATTATTTATCAAAATGAAGAGAATGGCTATACAGTTTGCACCATTGACTACGAAGGTGAAGAGATATCTTGTGTAGGGGAAATGGCAGGTGTTTATGCAGGGGAGGATATCAAGGTAGTAGGTCATTGGACTACCCATCCTGTTTATGGAAAGCAAATAAAAGTCCTATACTTTGAGCGAAGTATGCCTAAGACTGTTCAAGGTATGGAAAAATATTTAGCCTCTGGTGTCATAAAAGGAATTGGGGCAAAGACAGCGAAGAAGATAGTAAAGCACTTTGGACTAGAAACCTTTCGCATTATCGAAGAAGAACCTCTTGTGCTTGCTCAAGTAAGTGGTATTAGTCAAAAAAAAGCCCAAGAGATTGGGGAGATATTTCATGCCCAGTATGAATTGAGGCAAGCCATGCTTTTCTTACAAGATTATGGAATAACACCTACTTATGCTATTAAAATTTACAAGCAGTACAAGGGTAAGACCATGGAGGTTGTAAAGAATACCCCCTATCGCATGGTAGATGATATATTTGGCATTGGATTTAAGAAGGCCGATGAGATTGCTCAGCGAGTGGGTATTGCTCATGAAGATCCCCATCGCATCAAGACGGGTGTTTTGTATGTGCTGTCTAGTTT
>JAEZKI010000376.1 GCA_023415525.1 Bacillota bacterium
CATTGAATATATTCCTTCAATCCCCCCTTATTAAATTTTTGAATCAAGTAATAATCTGTTTTCATAACTACATTTTCTGATAGTAAATGTGTTCCATCTTCCATACTAATATTAGTAAACAACTTATTATCTGTAATCTGATGAGTCATTTCATGAAAAGCTTGAAAGAAAGCATATAGTTGTTGTTCTTCTTTATTTTTAGGTATACAGCCAGCAGCACTCATCAATTGGTCATTATTATTAATACCTCTTCCTTTTCCTGGTTCTAAACTAACACAAAAATAATAATGAGGTTTCTTATTGGCATATTTAAATAGTTTTTCAAATGAATAGAGCTCTTTATTTGAGTAGCTAATAAACTTATTCATATTATTTTCTTGTTCAGCAATCACCCCGCTCCAATACTCCGTATAAAGTGATAATTCAGCATCCATACACTCAATAAATGGCTTAATAAACTCCTCCCTTGCCCCTATAGAAAGTGGCAAATTATTTAGGTGATCTTTCAATTCTTCATAACTCGAACAATAAAAACCTATAAAAGCCACTTGACTTACCTCGCTAAAATACTTCTTATATGGTGCTGACAGCTTCTGTGCTTCTTCAATCAGTTTATACTCATTGTTTGATCTTTCAGCTCTAAATTCTTCAAATTGATTAATATATTCTTTAGAATATGTATTAGCAGGTGAGCCTTCTATGTTAATATAATTTAATATATGAAACACAAGGTCTGCATGTAATACAGTTTCTCCTTCCATAGTCCATTCTGATTTTACATTTTGTTCCCCACATCCTATCATACAAATGAATAGGCATAACACTAATAATGCACATATTGATCTTTTCCATATTCTCATATACTTTCTCCCTTATATATTTTGCCAATCTACCATACTACTATTTCCCACCTGCAAATTACACACCCTACAAAGCACAGCAACATTAGCAATTTAAAGTACTCTTTTTTATTCTTACATAATATTTTTTTCATCTTCAGGAATAATGTTTTTTGCTACTTGTAAGGCTAAACGAAGCCCTTCTGTACCGTGTCCCTTTCCTCTAAATTTCTTAGTTATATAGTATCCAATATGTCCTGATCCTTCTTTCAACGACTCACATAAAAAATGTCGTATACAAAACTGACCAATAATTTCGTCTAATAAATCCATTCTCATCTTCAGGTATATTTCGAACAAATAAGTACTCAGCTTCTATATCTTCATAATTTGCCTCTTTCAAGTACACCATCCCTAAGCCCCCTATAACTTCTCATTTAGCAATCCTCACACTACTATCACCAATCTGCAAGTTACATACCCTACAAAGCTTTTTCATATGTAAGATTACTGTCCTTTTTAGTCTAACAAATTATTATAATACTTGCAATATTCTAATAATTTATCTATAAAAAATACTCCCAACTATTTAATCAGGAGTTAATTGAAGCCTTATATTTACATTACATCAATGCTTCTCACCTATATTACTAAAGACACCTTTCCATGCTTTTTGCCCTGTTTGCTTATCATATTGCTCTCTATAAAAGTTTTTATATTCACCTTTTACTATATCAAAGCTAGTGAGTATATTGCCTTTAATGTATCTGTGGGATTCTTCTTTGTGATCTGATTACCCCTACCCCAAATATAAACTAAATATTCAACAATAACTTTCTTTGTTACTTTCTGTGCCACTTCAATCTTATGTTCTTCTTCACAGTACCTGAAAATAAGCGTGAGGCCTGCTCTTATGATTTAATGGTCTTATGAGATAATCCTTTTGTTTTGCAATAAACTAAATAATCCTCCATTTGATAGAAAAACTCTGTAAACATTTAAAAACTCTCCTAATCATTGGAATTTGTCCTATCCAATAAATCAGAAGAGTTTATAGGTCATACTTAAATAGGTTAGTTGGTATCAACACCAAAAATTCGTTTCTAAACCAACCAACAAAATGGTTAGTAGGTCTCTCTCTTTTTTACAAACCCTTATTCTCTAATACTTTATCCCACTTGCATTTCAAGGCGAAGTCTATCTGCAATAAGTGCGATGAACTCGCTATTGGTGGGTTTTCCTTTACCATTGTTAACGGTGTAACCAAAAAGTTTATCAATGGTATCCATCTTACCTCGTGACCATGCCACTTCAATAGCGTGGCGAATAGCACGTTCTACACGGCTTGGAGTTGTATTGTACTGTTTAGCAATAGATGGATAGAGTTGTTTAGTAATAGAATTAAGAACGTCCATATCATTGATAACCATAATAATGGCATCACGAAGATATTGATAGCCTTTAATATGAGCAGGCACTCCGATCTCATGAATAACACTGGTTACTTCTGTTTCTAGATTATGTTGGGTAGGCATTCCTTTTGCCTTTGGTAAAAACGGCTTAGAAGTCCCCATCCCACTAAAGCTTGTTCCATTTGATTTAACTGAGCTAGTCATGGCTTTAAGTTGACGA
This sequence comes from Bacillota bacterium, assembly GCA_023415525.1. Lineage (GTDB taxonomy): Bacteria > Bacillota > Clostridia > Lachnospirales > Cellulosilyticaceae > Sporanaerobium. The sequence goes on from JAEZKI010000376.1 coordinate 2,472, forward strand.
ATACGATTAATTAAGGTCTCCATATCAAATGGCTTAACAATATAGTATTCTGCTCCTAAAGACATAGCTCTTTCTGTAATCTTATCTTGTCCTACTGCTGAAAGCATAATAAAAAGTGGTCTTTTGCTTATTTCTGTTGTGCTTACTCTTTCTAGAACACCAATACCATCTAAATAAGGCATAATG
>JAEZKI010000414.1 GCA_023415525.1 Bacillota bacterium
GAATAGTTGGGTAGTCTTCTTTAATTAAAAGAAATTAATCGTTAAGGGTTACACGATGGAAAACCTTTTTGCCTTTTTGAATCATCAAGGCATTATCTTTAAAATCACGTTCTACTTGAACAAGGTAATCCACGTCACTAATAGGTGCACCTTCTAATTTAACACCATTTTGTTGAATAAGTCGTCGTGCTTCTGAACGAGAGGGGACAAGATTGGTTTTTTGTAACAAAGTAATAAGATCCATACCCTCAGCAAAGTCAGCACTTGAAAAAGAAGTGGTAGGAATAGATCCCCCTGCAGCAGCACCTCCAAATAAGGATTTAGCAGCTGTTTGAGCTTTATGAGCCTCTTCTTCACCATGAACGATTTTGGTCACTTCAAAGGCTAAGCGTTCTTTAGCCTTATTAATTTCAGAGCCCTCTAGTTGACTAAGGGCATTGACTTCTTCCATTGGAACATAGGTAAGAAGGGATAAGCATCTCTTAACATCTGCGTCTGCTACATTACGCCAGTATTGATAGAATTCATAAGGAGAAGTTTTGTTAGGATCTAACCATACAGCTCCTTTTTCAGTTTTTCCCATTTTTTTGCCTTCACTATTGGTAAGAAGAGAGAAAGTCATACCAAAAGCTTGATCACCATGGAGTTTTCTTACAAGCTCTACACCACCTAAAATATTAGACCATTGGTCATTACCACCTAACTGTAATTTACAGTTGTAACGACGATAGAGCTCTAAAAAGTCATAGGACTGCATGAGCATATAGTTGAATTCTAAGAAGGAAAGTCCTTTTTCAAGGCGTTGTTTAAAGCATTCAAAGGTGAGCATACGGTTAACAGAAAAATGGACACCCACTTCTCTTAAAAAGTCGATATAATTTAAATGACGAAGCCAGTCCGCATTATTAACCATAATGGCTGCATCTTCTTCAAAACTAATAAAACGAGACATTTGTTTTTTAAAGCATTCTACATTTTGGTCAATGGTTTCTACTGTTAACATTTGACGCATATCTGATTTTCCAGTAGGATCACCTACCATAGCAGTTCCCCCACCAAATAAGGCAATAGGTTTATGGCCAGCTTTTTGCATATGACTCATAGCCATAACTGTTACAAAGTGACCTACATGAAGACTATCTGCAGTAGGATCAAAGCCAATATAAAAAGTAACCTTTTCCTTACCTAAAAGGTCTCTAATCTCTTTTTCGTGAGTCATTTGTTCAATAAAGCCACGTTCAATTAACGTATCAAAAACATTCATTTTTTTACCTCCATTATTTTTAAAATAAAAAAGGGCCTCTCCTCCTTAGCTAAGGACGAGAGAACCCGTGGTACCACCTTAATTTACAGAATAAATCTGCCTCTTAATCAAGATAACGGTTGATAACCGGAAACGCTCAAAAGGTGTAATTCAAAAAATAAACTTGATGTGTTTGCACCCACCACACACTCTCTAAAACAAGAAATATTTTTCTACTTCGTCTTTGTCATTGCCTTTCGATGTATTTTATTATGCATAATAATAGCACACAGAAATAAGATTTTCAAGCTTTCTCTTGATTTTAAACTATTAAAGGAATTCTTTTTATAGAAAAAAGTATTTGAATAGTGTAAAATGTAGTCGTAAACCCATATACTAATATGAGGAATGTATTTAGGAGGTTAATTTATGTATACCATCAGAAGGGGAAGCCCTATTCTCGGTTGCCAATTGGAGCAACAAGGAGCGAATTTTGGGATTTTCTCCGATTGTGCAGTTACCATGCTCTTGACACTTTATAAAGGTAAAGGGGAGACAGTACCTATTTGTCAAGTGTATTGTGATAGAAAGAATTATACGACAGGTGATATATTTTATGTTTATATAGAGGATGTAAAAGAGGGCATGCACTATACGTGGCAGTTTATAGGGGCAGATGGAGAAATCAGTTATCCTCTCATTGACCCTTATGCTTATTGTATAGTAGAAAATGGTATGGAAGGATACCGTAATATTGTTAAAGCCTTGGTGTGGCCTAATTGTAAAAAGCCAAATATTCCATGGGAGAAAACCATTATTTATGAATTGCACGTAGGACATTTTACGCGTAGCAACTCTTCTGGGATAAAGGAAAAGGAAAGAGGAACCTTTAAAGGCCTTATAGAAAAGTTAGACTATTTAAAAGAACTAGGAATAACTACACTAGAGCTTCTACCTGTATTTAAGTGGAAGCGTCACACGATTAAAAATCGCCATCCAGAAACAGGACTCCTTTTGCAAGATGAGTGGGGTTACAACTCCTTAAGTTTTTTTGCTTTGGATGAAAGTTACAGTGTGAATAAAGATGGGGAAGAAGTTTTAGATGAGTTTAGTGAGTTCATTGAAAAGGCCCATGAGAAGGGATTAGAGATTATCCTAGACGTTGTCTATAACCATACAGGAGAGGGTGGTGAAGAGAGCTCTTATTCCAGTTTTAAGAAACTTTCTAATAAAACCTATTATAAATTAAATGAAGAAGGGGATTATTTAAATTGTGCAGGGACAGGAAATACATTTAATACCAATCACCAAATAGTCAATGCACTTATTTTAGAGAGTTTAAGATATTGGGCAGTAAATAGGGGGGTAGATGGTTTTCGATTCGATTTAGCTTCTATTTTGGGACAAGATCGTGAAGGCATATGGATGACCTATTCCCTTTTAAATGCGATTAATGAGGATCCTATTTTATCCCATGTAAAGCTTATTGCTGAAAGTTGGGATGCTAAAGGAAGTTACGATGTAGGACGTATGCCTCAGCATTTTAGAGAATGGAGCGACTATTTTAGGGATACGATTCGCAAGTGTGTAAGGGGAGATGCTGGCTTAACAAAACCTTTAGCAGACTGTTTAATGGGTAAGGATATTTATTTTTCGGATATAAAGAAAGGAAGTCAACATGCCTTGCACTTTATTACCGCTCATGATGGTTTTACCATGTGGGATTTAGTTTCATATGAGCAAAAGCATAACCTTGAAAATGGTGAAGGAAACCATGATGGAAATAATGCCAATTATAGTACCAATTGTGGAGTAGAGGGTGAAACTCAGGAAATGGTGATTATCAATAAGCGTAAGCGATTGGTAAAAAATCATCTTAGTCTTCTCCTTTTAGGGAGAGGAATACCGATGCTATTAATGGGCGATGAAATGGGACGTACGCAAAAAGGAAATAATAATGCTTTTTGCCACAATAATCCATTGGTTTGGGTGGATTGGAAGCGAAGTGAAGATTTTAAAGATATTCAAGCTTTTACTAAAAAGTTGATTTACTTACGTCAGACTCTTTTAAAGATCGACTCCAATGAGGAATATATGGTGACCTGGCATGGGGTCAAGTATAATCATCCTGATTGGTCGTATTACTCAAAGAGTATAGCCTGTTATTTAAAAGGTGAAAAGATAAGTTTTTATATTGCTATTAATAATTATTCTGAAGCTTTGCTTTTTGACTTACCACCTACAGGCTCTAAGTGGGTACGCTTAATGGATACGAATCTCAGTGCACCTGAAGACATACAGCTTGAGGGAAGAGAAGTTTATGAAAACCGTTATTTAGTTGAATGTTATAGTATTTGTTTATTTAAAGAAACTGATTAATAAAAAGGCTCCTCTTCTTTAATTCATATGAGGGGCCTTTTAAGTAGAAGGATGAACTTAAGAAGTGTTAACTTTCTAAAAATACACTTTGACGAATGATTTCAATAATGGTTCGTGTTGCAGCTTCCATATGAGAGAGAACGGCAAATTCATGACAACTGTGGAAGTTATAGCCCCCAGTAAAAAGATTAGGGCAAGGAAGCCCCATAAAAGAGAGACGGGCTCCATCTGTTCCACCACGAATGGGGACCTGTTTAATAGGGATTTCTAATTGCTCCATTGCTTTTTCGGCTAAATTTAACACTGTGGGATGTTGGAGGATCATTTCACGCATATTACTATACTGATCTTTAATAGTGAGGGTAAGGGCTTCTTTGCCATAAGTATTCTGAATGATTTGTGCACAGC
>JAEZKI010000423.1 GCA_023415525.1 Bacillota bacterium
TTGTAAACCTTGGTCCAGCTCCAGAACCTAATTTAACGGTTCTTTGGTCTACAAAACTTCCTCAAAACTTTAAAGATTTCTGTGCACGAATATCTATTGCTACAAGCTCTATTCAATATGAAAATGATGATATGATGCGTGATTTCTGGGGTGATGACTATGGTATTGCCTGCTGTGTATCTGCTATGCGAATTGGTAAGCAAATGCAATTCTTCGGAGCCCGTGCCAACCTTGCTAAAACATTACTTTATGCCATCAATGGTGGTGTAGATGAAATGACCGGGGAGCAAATCGGTCCTAAATACCAACCTATTACTTCCGAATATCTTGACTTTGATGAAGTGATGGAAAAGTTTGATGTTATGATGGAATGGCTTGCTAAATTATATGTAGATACTCTTAATGTTATCCATTATATGCATGATAAATACTGCTATGAATCATTAGAAATGGCTCTTCATGACAAAGATATTGTTCGTACCTTTGCTACTGGTATTGCTGGTCTTTCTGTAGTAGCTGACTCTTTATCAGCTATTAAATATGCTAAAGTTAAAGTGATTCGCGATGAAAATGGCCTTGCTACAGACTATGAAATTGAAGGGGAATATCCAGCCTACGGTAATAATGATGACCGTGCCGATGATTTGGCTATAGATGTTGTTCAACGTTTTATGAATAAGATTCGTAAATTCCATACTTATAGAAATTCCATCGCCACTACTTCTGTTCTTACAATCACTTCAAACGTTGTATATGGTAAGAAAACAGGTAATACACCAGATGGACGTAAAAAAGGTCAACCTCTTGCTCCAGGTGCTAACCCTATGCATGGCCGTGACAAGAAAGGGGCTGTGGCTTCTCTTGCTTCCGTTGCAAAACTTCCATACAGAGATTCACAAGATGGTATCTCCAATACCTTCTCAATCATTCCTGGAGCTCTTGGGAAATCTGAGGCAGACCGTATTTCCAACTTATGTGGCATTTTAGATGGTTACTTTGCTCAAAATGCCCATCACATCAATGTTAATGTCTTTGATCGTGAAACTTTACTTGATGCTATGGACCACCCAGAAAAATACCCACAACTTACTGTTCGTGTATCTGGTTATGCGGTGAACTTTATCCGTTTGACAAGAGAGCAACAATTAGATATTATAAATAGAACCTTCCATGAAAGAGTTTAAAAAACTTATTTAAATAACCTAAGGAATAAAGAAGATTCTTTGAGTCTTCTTTATGACGCATTACACTAAATCAGGAGGTATGACATGAAAGGCAAAATACACTCAATTGAAACTTGTGGAACAGTAGATGGACCTGGTATCCGTTATATTGTTTTTACTCAAGGCTGTCCTCTTAGATGCAAATATTGCCATAATCCTGATACTTGGAAAGCGCAAGATGGGCAAGAAGCAGATACAGAGGAACTGATACAGGATATTATTAAGTACAAATCCTTTATGCACTTCTCAAAAGGCGGTGTAACAATAAGTGGTGGTGAACCCTTTTTACAGCCTGAATTCATTAAGGATTTACTTCAAAAATGCAAGGCTAATAATATTCATACTGCAATAGATACTTCAGGTTTTGTAACTATTGAAAAAGCAGATCCTATTTTAGATTTTGTAGATTTAGTTTTATTAGATATCAAATGTTATAATCCTGGGGTTTTCAAAAATTTAACAGGAGTTCCTCTTGAACCTACTTTGCAATTTGCTAATCATCTTGCCACACGTAATATTCCTATTTGGCTACGCTATGTATTAGTGCCAGGACTTACAGATGCTGAAGAAGATATTGAGCACTTGGCAGAATTTTTAAGTACTCTTCCTAACCTGGAGCGTTTAGATATTCTTCCTTTTCATAAGATGGGTGAGTATAAATGGGAGCAATTAGGCTATCATTATGAGCTTAGTGATACGGTAGAGCCTACTCCAGCTGAAGTGACTAAAGCCCGTGAAATTTTCTTGAAATACAAACTTCCTGTTCAATAATTTTACGCGTACTATATGTTATAAAAAAACAGGTCATTATAAGATGAATTACCCTCTTGTAATGGCCTGTTTTTATTCTCTATGTTTTTATTCCTTATATTTTTATTCCTTATATTTTTATTCTCTCTATTTTAATTTTTTATACCAGCCTCTACTTCCCCCTTTTATAACGAAGTAGGCCTGGATTTATCTTTAAAAAGACGATTCCAAAAAGAGCTTTTTACCTTTTGTTGTTCTGGAAAAGTTTCTGCCATTTGTTTTCTAATTTTTTGGACTTCTCGCATGGTCTCATCTAACCTTTTATAATATTCTTCGTCTTTTACTTTTTGCCTAGCTTCTAAAGCTTCTATTCTTTCATCTACTGCATCTTCAACTTTCTTTTCTATTTCTTTATGAACTTCATTTTGAGTAATTTCTTTGTATTCAACCAAAGCTTCCTTAAACATATCTTTCATCATCATTGAAAACTGTTTAACTTGTTCATTTGTGGCATCTGCTAATTGCAAGTTATTGGATTCCCTATTTTTATTCATATTAATAGGAGTCAATTGCACAGAGGTGAGTTGTTCATAGGTCTCTTTTACTTCTTCTGTAGAATCATGCACAATATTTTCAATAGCTTTTAATTGTAAGCCTTGCTCACGCATTTCTTGAACTTGCTTAAAAAGTTCTACATCTTCCATTGTATAAATACGATGGCCTTTAGCATTTCGTTTAATATCTAAATTTAACTCCTTCTCATAAAATCTGAGAACATATGCTTCTGTATCTAACATCTCTGCTACATCTTTTACTGTTAAAAAATCTTCTTTTAACATCTTTTCACCTCATCCTATGTACTCTTTAAAAACAATTATACCATATTTTTACATTATTTCAATTATCTTATTTAAATATTAAAAATATTATAATTAAAACACAAAATTAATTATTTCTTTCAAGTAAAGAGGTTTTTATAGGCTTATCCTCTTAACAGCTCCTTTATTCCTCTTAACTAAGAGGACATTTCCCTCAAGTAAAAGTTCTATTTGCAGTTAGTTTGGATAATAATTTAACAAGCTAAATATGACAAAAAAATTCTCCTCCTTAGGGAAACTGTTTTTATTCTTTAAACAGTCTACCCTAAAGGGAGTCTATGACATGGAGAGGCAGTCCTCCTACCTCTCATCACTTCTTTTTATACTACTATTCATCTTGACTGAGCCGACCATCTCCACTTACAGGAATAGCTTCTCCCAAATAAGTGGGCTCTAGCTTCAAGAAGTTAACCATTATAAAATCCTTGGTGCGTGCTAAATACTCTCTTATTTTATAACGTGGCATTCCTGGATAAGAATAGGGATGAGCTGCAACACCTACGGCTTCAATTCCTAGCTTATCTGCTATATAAAGTGCCCTTGGTAAATGATATTCCTGAGTAACAATCACCATCTTATGTACTTTAAAAATTTCACTGGCTCTATATATACTCTCATAGGTACTAAAGCCTGCATGATCTAAGAAAATATCTTCTTTAGCCATTCCCTTTTCCTCCATAAAGCGTCTCATGGCATTTACTTCATCATATTCTTTTTGTCCATGATCTCCTGTAAGAAGTACCTTTTTAATAGCTGTATTTTCATGGATCTCATAAGCTTTCACTAAGCGATCATTTAGCATACTACCGGGCTCACCATTTCGTCGTACATAAGCACCTAAAACCATAATGCAATCGGCATCCTTTACCTCATTAATAGTAACAATACGCTTCCTAGTCATATGAAGGAGGCTCACATTAGTGATAATAATAACAACAGCAAAGACTCCCCCTATCCCCAACAAATAAGCAAAAAGTCTTTTTGCCCAACATAATAGATTTTTTTTCATCTTTTATCCCCTTAGTAATAACTTACCTTCTATTTATAAAATTTTTCTTATCTATTATGTTATCTTACTTCTTTTTAAAATTCAATATTGGATAACTATAATCCATTAAAAAGTTATTTTATTTAAGGAGTGGAAAACTCAAAATAACCTTGAACAAATCACCATCAATAATAATTTCTAAGCCCCCCCCTTGCAAGGTGGCTAAACTCTGTGCAATAGCTAGCCCGAGTCCAGAAC
>JAEZKI010000443.1 GCA_023415525.1 Bacillota bacterium
TGACGGATGATGCCATAGAGAAAATCATGCAAGTGCCTGAACTAAGACGTTTATTTAACAAAATCACCTCCAAAAACAGAATGAAGCCCGAGGAATTAGAAGCTTACCTAAACGATTTTAAAGAGGCTGCACAAGAACTCTATACTAAGGGAGATGATTCAAATGTTTAATAAGTTTATTAATATGTATTCTGACTTTATGGTAAACACCTTTGGATATTCTTTAGCTGTACATTTAGAAGACGTTTTTTATGGACTTGCCATGTTTCTTTTAGGTGGCATTGCCATGAGTTTTCTTGCTGCAAATTTTATCCTTCGCCTGCATGGTCTCAAAGATTTTGGAGAGGGAAAACTTCGCTTATTACGCTATGATAATGGTCATACATCTAAACAAATGGTCACTGTTAAAAATATATGGAGTAGCTTCCAAGTAATTTTGCTATTATCATTTAGTCCTCTCTTTACCATCAAACATTTTACAGGAAGAGATGAAAAACGTACTAAGAGGTTTATAAGGATTTTACTTGTTGTGGTGATTATTATTTTTGTTTTTGCCTTTATAGCTTCATACTCAGTTTTGAGAGAACCAGGCCGTTAAATGGATGTGTAAGAAAAGGACAGATTAATTTCTGCCCTGTTACATATCAAAATTGATGCATAAAAAGAGGGATAGTACCTTAATTGGTATTACCCCTTATATTCTTGGTTATAGAAATTTTTATTTTGCTGTATACTATCTTGTAAATATTTTAAATACCCCTCTGCCCTTGCGTACATTGTCTCAGGCTCATCCTTACAAGCTGCAAGCAATACCTCTATGACATTTATTCTTACCTCTTGAATGTCTTTGCTAAGCATAATAAAAGACCACCTCCTGTATTTGGAGTATGGTCAAGCTATCCATTCATTAATCAATCTTGCAGCCTAAATATTTATCTTCATAAATATGGAATTTACATTTTACTCTCCAACCATCCCATCACCGTCTCTATCATCCATATATTTATACAACCAATGATCTGAATATATAGGCATTGCATACCCAGCTGCCTTAGCCTCTTTAATTGTAACTTTTCCGTTTCCATTTGTATCAATTTTAGAAAGCTCTGTTTGTTCGTCAGGTTTTATTTCGATTGGTTTACTTGCTTCTACTACTGGTTTACTAGTTTCCTCAACCTTATTTTCTGCTGTATCTTCTGGATTTCCGTTTGGAAATTCATCAATAACACTATTACCTTTTACCGTATATTCATATTTATAGCTTGATGGAATCTGTGTTGATGTATTTGGATATGTAATAGTTGCCACAAAGTTAGTACATCCACCTGCATCTCTAATAACCTTCTCCATATATGCTTGGTCACCATGTCTGTTTAAAGTACTATTCTGTGGAGTTATATTATATGCGTTAGATACACCACCTAGTGAATCTGCTATCACATGGCCTTGGTCAAGATCTGCTTGCTCAGTGCCTGGTACATTAGCTTCATCATCATAATATCTTCCACTTGAATTTACAGGTTCCGTATCATCATTTTGAAGTATAATTTCATCTGCTAATACATAAACAAGTTGTCCATACTCATTTGTAAGTCCCCAATATACCCTATCACCAAACCCTATATCTACTGCAACATTATTTTGTCTAGATCCTGATCTGTCTCCTCCATCTACTTCAATTATTTCATATGATTTCCCATTATATTGGTAATAGCCATTTTCTATGTTGGTATCTGAAGACATTGCTTCTGTATCTGCTACATCTTTTTCTTTCGTTTGAGCAACTTCTTCATTACTCTGTGGTTGTTTTTCTGCTATCTCTGTTTTTTTTTCACCAATTATTTCTTTTACTGTCTCTTGTGATTGCATATCATTATTGGTTTGAGCGCAGCTGGTAGCTATGAAACTAGAAAGTAGTAGCATTGCCATTAATATAATTTTATTTTTTAAAGTCTTTTTCATTTGTCCTTCTCCCTTGTGATATTCTTACTAATTATCCCATTAGGGGGTGCTGTTGTCAATTATACTACTATTTACTGCATTTATAACTGTAACTTTTTGATACCCGAATGAAGGATTTTGTTAAGAACCTTTCATCATCATGCCTGCACTATCTAACACAGTGGGCATTGTCACTAATGAAGATGTGGTATGAGTTGTCGGTCGCCATGTAGTGAATGTCTGCCGGTTTTGTCGATTGTTTAGTTGTTGCTAATATGTTGAATGACGTTGCCATTGATAAAATACATGCTAATAGAAAAAAATAACTCTATTTTTTTAAAAACTTTACCCTTTTCTTTCTCAAATCCTATTATCCTTTTCTGCTTACCTTATCTCTGATTTTACTCTTAAAGTAATTGCCCTTTTAAGATTCTTAATTAAATCTTCTTTAACACACTTTTTTTGGTTACTCTCTGTACTTTCATCACAACAATATTGCATTATCCTTTTTCCACGTAAATCAAAAGGTAAATCTTCAAGGTCACCTGTAGCAGTGTTGAAAAGCATTATTATATTTTCTGTTCCCAACACCCCTTGTGCATAGCCTAGTTCTAAGAGTACATTAGGATTTAAAACTTTTTTGTTTGTATCTTCAGATTTTGATATAATAGAAATATCCGCAACAAAAATAAAACAGTCTTCAATTTTTTCAAATATTGTTTGTACAATATCAGGTGAGCCAGTCCTATCTACGGTGTCTTTATCGAGCTTTAACGCGATTGCTTGTTCATTATTTACCTCACTAATTGCTTTTTCTAATGATTTTTCAATAAAATTTCTATTTGTATTATTAGGTAAGTCACTTTGCCAAGAATAAAAAATATTAAATCCATGTTCTGCTATAGCTTGTTCTATATAC
>JAEZKI010000470.1 GCA_023415525.1 Bacillota bacterium
CATTGAAGAAGGTGATTATGTAGCAAGAGAAGAATATATCCGTGGAAATTTAAGACTTGTTCTCAGTGTTATTCAGCGTTTTAATAATCGTGGAGAATATGTGGATGATTTATTTCAAGTAGGTTGTATTGGTCTCATTAAGGCTATTGATAATTTTGATATAAGTCAAAATGTAAAATTTTCTACTTATGCTGTTCCTATGATTATTGGTGAAATTAGACGTTATTTAAGAGATAATAATGCCATACGAGTGAGCCGTTCTTTAAGGGATACAGCTTACAAGGCCCTACAAGCGAAAGAGAGATTAACACGAAAAAATGCAAAAGAACCAAATATCAATGAGATAGCGAAAGAAATAGGCCTTCCAAAAGAAGATGTTATTTTTGCACTAGATGCCATTCAGGATCCCATTTCTTTATTTGAACCTGTTTATCATGATGAAAGCGATACGTTATATATCATGGATCAGGTCAGTGATGAAAAAAATCAAGATGATATCTGGTTAGAAAATATTGCTTTAAAGGAAGCAATGAAGCACTTAAATGACCGGGAGAAACAAATCCTTACTTTGCGTTTTTTTGCAGGTAAAACACAAATGGAAGTAGCAACTGAAATTGGCATTTCTCAGGCACAAGTTTCTCGTCTTGAGAAAACTGCTTTAAAGCATATGAGAAAATATATTTAACAATTAATGGGGGGATTGGCGATGATGCGTATTGCAGATATGAAGCACAAAGAGGTCATTAACACTTTAGATGGCTCAAGATTAGGATATATTTGTGATATTGAACTGGATTGGAGTCAAGGAAAAGTGGAAAAGGTTATTATTCCAGGGCCTAGTAAAATCATGGGGTTATTTGGTAGAAATTTGGAATATGCTATTCCTTGGGACAAAATCAAGAAGATAGGTGAGGATATTATTCTTGTAGAAATGAATACAGAGGAGTATTTGAAGGACAGTGAGTATTGACATTTGTCTAATGAATATGCTACTCTCTAAATAATATGAAATGAGGGGGTAGAAAGAATGAAGTGCCCTTATTGTGGCTTTAGTACATCTAAAGTGCTTAATTCACGTCCAGTGAATGAAAATGAAACCATTAGAAGGCGTAGGCAATGTGAACAGTGTGAGCAGCGTTTTACAACCTATGAAAAAGTTGAAACAATACCTATTATGATTATTAAACGTAATATGACGAGAGAGCCTTTTGAACGTGAAAAGCTATTAAAAGGAATTATGCGCTCTTGTAATAAACGAAGCATTAGCTTAGAACAAATTGAAAGTTTGGTTGATGAGATCGAGAATTACATAAGCACAATGGAGAAAAAGGAAATTTCTTCAACTACTATTGGTCAAATAACGATGGAACGCTTAAGAAAGTTAGATGAAGTTTCGTATATTCGTTTTGCTTCAGTTTATAAGCAATTTATGAGTATCGATGAATTTATTACAGAACTAGAAAATATAAAAAAGCAAAAACACTAAAGACTACATTAGCTTGCTTAAATGTAGTCTTTTATTATGCCCAAAATTGTCGATCTAATAGACGATAATGTAGGGCTTCAGACAAATGAGCACTATTTATAGAAGGACTTTCTTCAAAATCTGAAATAGTTAAGGAAAGGCGAAGAATTTTGTCATAAGCACGCATGCTTGATGAAGTATGCTGAAACCAGTTATTGAGTAAGCGATAGGCCTCATTTGTTAGATGACAATGGTTATTTAAATGAGAGGAAGGAATTTCACTATTCCACTTGTAGGCATACTCTTTAAACCGTTCTTTCTGGCACTCAAAAACCTTTTGAACTTTTGAGTAGAGATAGGGCGAAGAAAGAGAGGATGAAGCATGAAGGTCATTAACAGTAGGAGAAGGCACTTCTATATGAAGATCAATACGATCTAAGAGAGGGCCTGAAAGCTTACGGAGGTAGTGCTTGATTTCTCCAATACTACAAGAGCATTTCTTTGTATCAGGATAATAACCACAGGGGCAAGGATTAGTAGAGGCTACAAATAAAAAGTGAGCAGGATAAGTCACACTGCCATGGACCCTAGAGAGTGTAACTTGATGCTCTTCTAGGGGTTGGCGCAGTACCTCTAATGACGTACGATTAAATTCAAGAAGTTCATCTAAAAAAAGTACCCCAAAGTGAGCTAAGCTAATTTCCCCAGGTTTAGGATGGGAGCCACCACCAGTTAGTCCTATGGGTGTAATCGTGTGATGTGGAGAACGGAAAGGACGAGTAGCTATCAATTTTTTTTCTGGAAGACGTTGGGCAATGCTATAAATTTTGGTAAGGTCAAGAGTTTCTTCGGGAGAGAGAGGAGGCAAGATAGTTGGGAGTCGTTTGGCAAGCATTGTTTTACCTGAACCTGGAGGCCCAATAAGGAGGGCATTATGATAACCACCAGCAGCTAACATAAGCCCTCTTTTAACAGCAATCTGTCCTTTGACATCGGCAAAATCTAGTAAATGCTGTGAATAAGTAGAATCAAGAGGTAAGGTGGGACAAGAAGAGAGCTTCCGTTCTTCTTTTAAATAAGCAATGACTTCTGTTAGATGAGAGGCCAGTAGAAGAGGACACTTTTGAATAAGAGAAGCCTCATCCTGATTGGCAGCTGGGATAATACATTGATTAAAAGATTGTGGTGAAAGATTGCAGAGAATGGGTAAGAGCCCTTTCACATTTCTTAAGGAACCATCCAAAGCAAGTTCTCCTATAAAGAGAGTGGTGGTAAAGGAAATCATTGGTATTTCCCCCATACAGCCTAATACGCCTAAGGCAATAGGCAAATCATAGAGAGACCCTTCTTTTTTAACATCTGCAGGAGCAAGATTAATGGTTATCTTACGTGCTGGGAATTTGAAACCACTATTTTTAATGGCGCTTTTAACACGTTCTTTTGATTCCTTTACAGCATTATCAGGTAGACCCACAATGTCAAAGCCTGGTAAACCATCACTTAAGTCAATTTCTATCTCTATAGGAAGCGTATCAATACCATTTAGTGAAAAACTGTTTAATTTGCAAAACATCAGGCTATCCTTTCTATAAATGATTTTTAAAAGTATGGCACAAAGAAAAAATTTTTAAACTCAAAAGGGCGATATTTTTAGAAAATTTAATAAAGAATAAGGATGGATGAAAAATGAATAATCTCTACAGCCTTTGGTTACAAGGTGTTTCTTTAGGGACTGAAAAGAAAAATCAATTACTCACTTATTTTAAGAATGCGGAAGGGGTTTATAAGGCAAATGGAAGAGATTATAAAGAGATAGGTTTAGAAAAGATAGAAAGGGAGAAGCTAGTTAGTACCAAGGCCCAATTAGAAAAGGCTGAAGAAATCGAGAGAAAGTGTAAAGCATTAGGTTTTCAGATTCTAGATCAGTGTCATGCAGCCTATCCAAATGACCTGAGAGAAATTCCAGATGCACCTATAGTCCTTTTTGCACAAGGGGACCTAGAAATATTAAAGCGACCTCTTTTTGCCATTGTAGGCTCTCGAAAATGTTCCGAGTATGGCTATGAAATAGCCTATAGATTGGGTGCAGAATTAGCAGAACGAGGCATCGTTGTGGTCAGTGGTATGGCTTTAGGAATAGACGAAGCAGCTCATAAGGGAGCCTTGTCAAGAGGAAGTTCTATAGCAGTCCTAGGTACGGGGTTAGACAAATGTTATCCTAAACAAAACTATAACATTTATAGGGAATTTCCTCGGAGGGGGTGCTTATTAACAGAATATGAACCAGGGATAGAACCTTTGGCTTTTCACTTTCCACAACGTAATAGGATTATTAGTGGACTATCAAAAGGTCTATTGGTAGTAGAAGCCAATGAAAAAAGTGGTTCTTTAATCACAGCAAATTTGGCTCTTGAGTATAATAGAGATGTTTTTTCTGTACCGGGAAATATTAACAGTCGCTTAAGTTTAGGAACAAATGACCTCATTAAGAGAGGCGCAAAATGTGTGACAAGAATAGAGGATATACTGGAAGAATTAGCTCCCCATTTACAAGAAATACTAGATAAGAGTAAAAAAAATAGTTTATTAAATCCCGATTATAAACTTGCACAACGTGAAACTATAGTATATGCTTATGTAAGTTGGAATCCTATTTGTTTAGAGGAGTTATTAGCACAGACCAATTTATCTTATGTTAATTTGTTAAATAGCATAATCGAGTTAGAAACTCATGAACTGATAAAGCGATTACCAGGAGAAAGATACGTACGTATGAAATGAGGAGGTTTATATGGCTGATAATTTAGTGATTGTAGAATCAGCAGCTAAAGTAAATACAATTAGTAGATTTTTGGGCAAAAATTTTAAAGTGCAGGCATCAATGGGACATGTTAGGGACTTACCTAAAAGTCAACTAGGTATTGATGTAGATAATAATTATGAGCCTAAATATATTACTATTCGAGGAAAAGGGGAGTTACTCCAAAAGCTAAGAAAAGAAGTGAAAAGTGCCAAAAATATTTATTTAGCAACTGACCCTGACCGTGAAGGAGAAGCTATTTCATGGCACTTATACTATACATTAAAGTTACAGGATAAAAAAGTTTACCGCATTACTTTCAATGAAATTACAGAAAAGGCAGTAAAAGAGGCCATTAAGAACCCACGTGCCATTAATATGGATTTAGTAGATGCACAACAAGCACGTCGTGTACTGGACCGTTTAGTAGGATATAAAATTAGCCCAATCTTATGGAAAAAGGTACGTAAGGGTTTGAGTGCAGGGCGTGTCCAATCTGTAACGCTAAGACTTATTAGTGACAGAGAAAAGGAAATTAGAGAATTCATAGAGCAGGAATATTGGTCGATTGAAGTTTATTTAAGTGCAGATAAAGGAAAAGTTTTTGAGGCAAAGCTTGAAAGTAAAGGTGAAGAAAAGCTAACGCTTGGTAACGAGGCAGAAGCTAAAGCAATTATAAAGGCTTGTGAAGTAGGCGATTTTAAAGTAATAAGTACGAAAAAAAGTAATCGTATAAAAAACACAGTTCTTCCTTTTACCACAAGCACAATGCAACAAGAGGCTGCAAAACACCTTGGTTTTTCTACCCAAAAAACAATGAATATTGCTCAACAACTTTATGAAGGGATTAAGGTAGGAAAGAAAGAAGTGGGTGTCATTACGTATTTGCGTACAGATTCTGTACGTATTGCTGATAATGCAAAAGAAGAAGCAGGGCGTTATATTAAGGAAAAATATGGTGAAAAGTATTTAGGAGAAATAAAAGAAAGTAATAAGGCTAAAAAAGTAAATATACAGGATGCTCATGAGGCCATACGTCCAACTTATATGGAATATGAACCCATGGCAATTAAAGACTTTCTTTCTCGGGATCAGTATCGTCTCTATAC
>JAEZKI010000535.1 GCA_023415525.1 Bacillota bacterium
GTTATGGAGGCCTTCTAATGGTGAAGTTGGAACTTGCCATTAAACTCATGGCCTTATTTGGAGCCATTATTTCACCTGTTTATGGCGTCACCCACTTTATGAGAAGTGAAAAAAGAAATTATAGAGAGACACTTGTTGCCTTCCTAAAGGTTTGCTTGATTTCCTTAGGTGGAGGGTTAACCATTGTAGGGGCGTTATCAAAAACCAGTTATAGTCTAGGAATTGACCGTTTTACGGGAGTAAAGCTAGCCTATCTTTTGCCCATTCTAGCAGTTATAGGTATAGGGTTCTATAAGAATAAGGGAAGGCAAAACCATTCCATAAGAGAAATAGTCAATCATAAAGTAACGTATTTAGCCTTAGGTGTTATAGGGTTATTGGGGATTTTCTTTTTTATCTATGCACTACGCAGTGGCAATACTACAGAGGTTCCTTATTTTGAAAAAGTAATAAGAGATGCTTTGACCCATTTCTTAGGGGTAAGGCCACGTACAAAGGAATTTCTCATTGGTTATCCTCTTTTAATAGTAGCTTTGTATTGGGGAAATCATGAGAAATATCTGCCCCTTGTTGCATTAGGAACTATAGGTCCTGTTTCATTGGTTAATACTTATGCCCATATCCACACGCCTTTTCTTATCTCCCTATTGCGGAGTAGTTATGGTATAATTCTAGGTATAGTTATAGGATTTGTTTTATTATTAGCTATAAATAGAACAGTTTATTATGTACAAAAGAATGAAAAGTAGAAAAAAGATAAGATTATTTGATAAATGGGAGGAAATATGAAACAGCAACAATGTGAAAAAATAGAGATTATGAATATTCCTATATATAATGTGACCATGACAGAGGCGTTACAGAAATTGGAGCACTTTGCAAAAGGAGAGAGGGTGCATCGTGTTTTTACTCCAAATCCTGAAATTATTATGTTAGCTAGAGAAAATACTAAGCTTTCTTCTATTTTAAGGGAGGCTGACTTAGTGGTTCCTGATGGTATAGGTGTAGTGATTGCCTCTAAGTTAATGAAGGGAAATTCTCTTAAAGAGCGTGTAGCGGGCTACGATATGGTTCAGAACACCATGAAACAAGCTGTAAATAAGGGGTACAAGTATTATTTCTTTGGAAGCAAACCAGGGGTTGCTGAGAAAGCAGCCGAAGAAATGAGAAAAACCTACCCAGGTATTCAGATTGTAGGAACTCATGATGGTTATTTTAAACCAGAAGAAAGTGAACAAATTGTAGAGGACATCAATAAGTCTGGTGCCAATATCCTTTTAGTAGCCTTAGGAGCACCTAAACAAGAGATTTGGATAGAAGAAAATAAAATGAAGCTTACCCATGTGCGGGTAGCTATAGGGGTAGGTGGGAGTCTAGATGTTATGGCAGGCATGGTAAAAAGGGCACCTCTCATATATCAAAAACTAGGGCTTGAATGGTTTTACCGCCTTATAAAAGAGCCTACTCGTTTTGGACGTATGCTCGTGTTGCCCAAGTTCCTTATTTATATTTTATTAGGCAAACGATAGATAAAGTACTTAAAAAACCATGAAAAGATTATGTAAATTGTCTATAAACTAGGCATATGTCAATAAGTTACTAAAATAAACTGCAAAATCCATAAGAAATATCGTTTAAATGTTATTTTTTAGGGATTACTCCTAGCAGTAATGACTTTGTTTAGGACAATTATCCAAAACAAGGAAAAGCTTTTTATAAAAATAGTCAATAGTTTGGTCAGTTTAAATATAGTATAGTAAATTAAGTCCAACGAGATAATAATTAATTCCAAACTAAGGGGGAAAAAATCTTATGGCAGGATTAAAGTTAAAAAATATCGTAAAAAAATACTCTAATGGTTTTGTGGCAGTTAAAGATTTTAACTTAGACATTGAAGACAAAGAATTTATCATATTTGTAGGACCTTCTGGTTGTGGTAAATCTACAACACTTCGTATGATTGCTGGTCTTGAAGAAATTTCTTCAGGTGAATTATGGATCGATGACAAACTTTGTAATGACGTAGCTCCTAAAGATCGTGATATTGCAATGGTATTCCAAAACTATGCTTTATATCCACATATGACTGTATATGATAATATGGCATTTGGTTTAAAACTTCGTAAAACTCCAAAAGAAGAAATCGACCGCCGTGTTCGTGAAGCAGCTAAAATTCTTGATATCGATCAATGCTTAGACCGTAAACCAAAAGCATTATCAGGTGGTCAAAGACAACGTGTTGCTATGGGTCGTGCTATGGTTCGTGAACCAAAAGTATTCTTATTAGATGAGCCTTTATCAAACCTTGATGCAAAGCTTCGTGTACAAATGAGAACAGAGCTTTCTAAGATGCATCATAGATTACAAACAACATTTATCTACGTTACACATGACCAGGTTGAAGCTATGACACTTGGTACACGTATCGTTGTATTAAAAGATGGTGTGATTCAACAAGTAGATTCACCAAGCAAATTATTCGCTCAACCACAAAACCTTTTCGTAGCAGGATTCATCGGTTCTCCACAAATGAACATGATTGAAACAAAAGTTGTTAAAAAAGGAAATGGTCTTGTTCTTACATTTGGTTCAGTAGAAGTACCAGTAGTAGCTGAAAAAGCTAAAAAATTAATTGATGGTGGTTATGTAGGTAAAGACGTTATGATGGGTATCCGTCCTGGCGACATTACAGAACCTTCATCATTATTTGAAGAACAAAAACCAAACTATGCTTATGCAAAAGCAACTGTAGAAGTAGTTGAAATGCTTGGAGCAGAAAAGAACTATTATATGGTTTGCGAAGGTAATAACATTACAGGTTGCTTCCCAGCTTCTTGTACAGCAGTAGTTGATGATAAGGTAGATATCGCTATTGATACAACAAAAATCCATGTATTCGATTTAGAAACACAACAAACAATTACAAACTAAGATTTATTCAGTAAAATATAGAAAACCTTGTAGATTAGTACAAGGTTTTTTTTATTTATGCTTTTTTTTTGAACTATTATAGGATAAAATAGAAGATAAGATAGAGTAACTATATCATTTGAATTTAGGAGCTGATATAAATGATTTCAAATCAAATTTTACAAAGTACCATAGACGGATTGAAGAACATCACGCGAAGAGATTTTTCTATTATTGATGCAGAATCTAAAGTAGTTGTTTCTACATTGGGTAATAATGTAGGGGAGTATGTTCCTCAGGTGGAAGCTTTTATTAATTCTCAGGCAGACAGCCAAGAGATGCAAGGTGCTCATTATTTTAAGATTTATGATGAATATCTTGTAGAGTATGTTTTAGCTGTAAGTGGGGTAGACGATGAGGCCTATAAATTAGGAAAGATTGTAACCTTACAGATTAAGAGCTTACTAGTGGCTTATAAAGAACGCTTTGATCGTGATAATTTTATCAAAAATCTTTTGTTAGATAATTTACTTCTAGTGGATATCTATACACGTGCTAAAAAATTGCATATCAAAAATAATGTACGTCGTGTAGTTTTCCTTATTGAATGTAATGATAAGAAGGATAGTAATATCTCAGATATCTTAAGAAATATCTTCCCAGATAAAGCAAAAGATTTTGTCACAGCTGTAGATGAAAAGAATATGATTTTAGTTAAAGAAATCATTTCAGATGAGCCTAGCGAAATCGAGGGTTATGCTAAGATGATTTATGATACATTAAGTGCTGAGGCTATGAGCAAGGTTTATGTAGCAGTAGGTGCACCTGTTAATGACCTGAAAGATGTATCCAACTCTTATAAAGAAGCTAATATGGCTCTTGAAGTAGGTAAAATCTTTAATTGTGAAGGTCATATTTCTCATTATGCTAAATTAGGTATCGGACGTATTATTTACCAATTACCTCTTTCTCTTTGTAAGCTCTTTATCAAAGAAGTACTAAAGGATAAACGAGTGGATAGTTTTGATGAAGAAACATTGATGACAGTGAATAAGTTTTTTGAGAATAGCCTTAATGTATCTGAGACCTCTAGACAGCTTTATATTCATAGAAATACCCTAGTGTATCGTCTAGATAAATTATTAAAGACAACAGGCTTAGACCTTCGTCAGTTTGATGATGCTATTGTATTTAAAATTACTATTATGGTAAGTCAATATATGGAATATATGGAAAGACAAAGTCAAAATAGAATGTAGGAACTTGGTGGATAAAAGATGATTTACTTACAAAATGTATCAAAGGTTTATTCTAATGGGGCCATTGGATTAAATAGTACAAGCTTGAGTATAGAGAAGGGTGAGTTTGTATTTATCACTGGAAATAGTGGGTCAGGTAAATCCACCTTATTAAGACTTCTTCTTAAAGAGATTGAACCCACTCATGGTAAAATTATTATTAATAATAAGGATATTACTAAATTAAAGAGAAGACAAATTCCTTATTTAAGAAGAGATATTGGAATTGTCTTTCAAGACTTTAGATTACTTCCCAATAAGACGGTTTACGAAAATGTAGCCTTTGCTATGCAGATTGTAGGGGCTAGTGGAAGAGAAATTCGTAAAAATGTCCCTATTGTGTTGGGGCTTGTTGGGCTTGCTAGGAAGGCTAGATGTTATCCCAATGAACTATCAGGTGGTGAGCAACAGCGAACTGCTTTAGCTAGGGCCATTGTTAATAATAGCCCTATTCTTATTGCTGATGAACCAACAGGGAATTTAGACCCTGCCACGTCTTGGGAGATTATGAATTGCCTTCAAGATATTAATAAGCGTGGGGTAACCATTGTGATGGCTACCCACGAGAGGGAGATTGTAAATTCCCTTAAGAAACGTGTTATTGAGATCAAAGATGGAAATGTAGCGAAGGATTTACAAGAAGGAGGCTATGACGATGAAATGGAATACTCTCAAATATTTATTTAAAGAGGGTATTATAAGCTTATGGAAAAATAGAATCATGGCACTAGCTTCTGCAGGTACTATTATACTTTGTTTGCTTATTTTAGGAGTGTCTTATGCTTTAGGTAATAATATTGATTATGTGTTAAAGCAGTTAGAGACCAAGTTTGGCATTACAGCTTATGTAGAAGATGGAGTAGAAGAAGAGCGCATTTTAAATATACGACAGGAGCTCATGACAATCCCTCATGTAACGCAGATTGAGTATATTTCAAAAGAGGATGCCTTAAAAATCTTTAGTTCAGAGAGTGATAATGATGCTTTATTTACGGATTTCCAGAGGGATAATCCTTTGCCTGCTTCTTTTGAAATTACGGTGGAAGGTGTGGAGTTTCAAGAACAGGTGGTAGAAAGCTTAAATCAATATAGTGAGCTTGAAGTGGTGTACTTACAGAAAGAAACAGATATTTTTATGAAGCTTAATAATACGGTAAATTATATATCCTTAGGAGTGAGCGTGTGCTTGATTCTTGTGGGCTTACTTTTAATGGCTAATACGATAAAACTTACTGTTTACATACGACGAAAAGAAATAAATATTATGAAATATATAGGTGCTACAGATTGGTTTATTCGCCTACCGTTTTTAATTGAGGGTGTTGTTATTGGACTAATAGGTTCACTTGTTTCTATCATATGCATTACCTTACTTTATAATAGTATTTATGAATTTGTTATTCAGCATCTTATCAGTCTTTTAAATGGGTTCCAACTTTTAGAGGTGAAGGAAGTTGTGGGAGGACTGATTCCTATTTATTTAAGTATTGGTATGGGTATAGGCCTTATTGGTAGTGGAACTTCTGTGCACAAGCACTTAAAGGTATAGGGGGCTACTATGAGAAAGAAAATAGCACTTTTTTTGAGCTTTTTGTTATTACTAACTCCTTTATATGCTTCTAGTTTATCAAATAAAAAGAATCAGTTAAGTAATACACAAAAAGAAATAAAGGATACAAAAAACAGTCTTGC
>JAEZKI010000549.1 GCA_023415525.1 Bacillota bacterium
ATATATTTCTTTTTGA
Organism: Bacillota bacterium; assembly: GCA_023415525.1. Classification (GTDB taxonomy): domain Bacteria; phylum Bacillota; class Clostridia; order Lachnospirales; family Cellulosilyticaceae; genus Sporanaerobium. The sequence continues at coordinate 17 of JAEZKI010000549.1, forward strand.
CATTTTTCACTTATTCGATTTAAACTACTGTACTTTTGAATCTCGTGGGTGAGAAAAAGGGTATTCTCTAGCTGCCAGATGGCCTCATAAACACATTTTTTGTACTCTCTAGGGGGGATTTTAAGCTGATAATTAAAAGAAATAATATTATTGCGCAGAATAATATTCGTAGGTGCTAATACGGTATAACAAATAATAGGATATAGCTCATCATAATCTAAGAATTTATGTAAAATACTTTTCATAAGTTGTACACGATAACCTAAGGCTAAACCTTCTTTTCCTAAATATTTAGGAAGTGTTTCTCCTTCATAATAGCGAAAGACTAAATACAACTTCGAGTTCTCAGAAAAGTATTCAATAAAGTCTTCTAGCTTATTTTCTTCGTATAAAGCTAGAAATTCTCCTATGTAGCTTTCTATATGCTCCCTATTGGTCAGCTCATTAACAAGAAACAGCCGTTCCTCTTCATCTTTTACTTTTTTTACAATATAATTGCCTACTCCATCTTGCGACTCTAATACCCTTACAAGAGAATATTTTTTGGAAAATAGTATGTCCGGCATCTTCATTCCCCCACCTTTGCTTTTTGCTACTGGTTCTTAGCCTAAAACTTTTAGCCCTCTTTTACTACAACAAATGCTGTTGCCTTTTTCATTGGATATTTTACACTCTCAGCACTAATTTCATAGACACCCTCTTTTGTAGGTGCCTCATAAACGCCATTAAAGTCAATAGCTCCACCTTCTTTATCCGCTACTGCCCATCTACATTCTTTATTATCTGTTCCTTCTATTACACTGGTAAACTTATATTTTTCACGAGGTGCTATGGTAATTGTATTAGGTTCGATTTCCACCGTAACATGATTAATCTCTGAAAGATTTTCCTTTCTTGCCTTTTCATCCTTTTCTGCCCACCACTTAACGGTTATCGTTTGCGTCTCAGCATTGTCAAGGCATTTGATAGCAATTCTAAAGGTTCCTGTTTCTATATAAGAGATAACTGCTAAAGAACATTTAGGCAAATTAGGTTCAAAATGCGTTCCTTCCAAAATACTTATATCCCCAAAGATGTTTTTACTATGGTCATAGGAACTATTCTCCTTAAGCTCCTCTACCACTGCTACATTAATTAAAACATCTCCTTTGCCAAGCCCATGGGCAATTTCGTCACTGAAGTAAACCTTATTTTTAGAACGCAAGTCAATTTCGATAACCTCTTGTCCACTTGAAAGACTCTTAGGGTTATTTCCATCTGCTTTACTTACCGCTACTTCATCATAACCTGCTAAATACTTCTGAAGTTCCTTTGCATTTAGGCCTTGCTCCACTTCTTCTGGCATTAAAAGCTGTAATAAGCCATTACTTAGTACATATTGCTTATAAGGCATTGGCTGGAAGTCATCAATGGAATACTCCACTCCCTTTTTAATAAGTCGCATCTTAGCTAAATAAATGGCATTATTAGAACCAAAGTTCAGCGCTTCATCAAAAGGTGTCTCCATATAGGCCTTTATAATTCGCTCATTAATAGAGGTCTTAGCAATCTCTACATTAAAATAAGTATCTTCTTCTAAAGAGTAATGAACTGTCCCTATGCTAATAGAACTAGTGGCTTTATCTACAAAAAGGGAAGCTTTTACTTGTTCTACTTGATCTGCTCGTAGTTTATAAGTTAACTCAACTGTTTTATAGGCTGTTACGTCTTCATCACGATAATGGATGGTGAGTTTATTTTCTCCCTCATCATTAAAAAAGTAGTCAGAGGTTAGAGTGTATTCCATATCAACCATACGAGGAAGATTAATCTTCTCAATTTGAACTTTCACTTCTATCTCTTTTTCAGGCTGAGTATAAAGAGGAACGATTTGAGTAATCTTAATGCCATTTGCTTCATAGATGACCTGCTTATCTTCTTTATAATGATTAAGTGTAAGACTATGGCTATCCTTTTCTTCGTTGGTTAAATAAAGGCGATAGCTTTCATTCACGCGATTGTACTGGGCCTCTTGATTATTGTTCTCAGAGGTTGCCACAATAGAGTGAACCATCTCTTCACTTTTCTCCTCATATTCGAGACAGAGATAAATAGAACGAATGTCTTGTAGACCATCAAAACCATCAATAACGTTTAACTTTTTTGTCACAGCTTCTTCTACTATAATTTCTCTTCCCATATAATCAAGAGCCATTCCTGCTTCTATAGAAATTGTTTTTTCATCAATCATTAGGGTATTTAAGCCACTTACAACACCTACTCCACAATTCAAAATGTTGGTAAGCCTTCTCTTATCATTCATATAGCGTTGCTCATCTTCAAAGTCCCTAACGGTTAAGAGTTTTCCATAAAAATAGTTGTTTCTTTCAAATGGATATAATTTTTTATTTCTCATTACATTAAACCTCCCTGTTCAAGAATAGTTGTATTAAAAGGTATCGTTGTATTACCATCTAATTTTAATGGTAGATTATTTGATATATTGCTATTTAGCCCTAAATAAGTATGTCCCCCTAAAGTCATGAGTGGTTTTAATACAATAACCTCTGCAACAGTATGGGCCGGTTTGTGTAATGAAACAATACGTTTTATTTCCAATAATACCTGCTGATTAGGTACATTCTCTTCATCTACTAATACGAAAAAAACATACTGATCATTGCCATAGAGCAACTTATAATTTTCTTCATAAGTGCTCTTACTATAATGATTCATAACCTCATAAGTCTCTATAATAACAGGTCTTTTACCTATATAAAGCTCCAATATCTGCATAAGACCTTCTTTTGTTCCCTTTAGCTTATAAAGAGAGAAACTCCTTTGTATAAGTTGTCTCAGCTGCTTTTCTTGCCACATGCTACTCCTATCTACAGCTACCCATTCCCCTAGCCATTTTAGGAAATCTCCCTCTACGAACTGAGGGTCGAAATAACGGGAAACCCCCATTATTTCTTCCTCTAAATCTCCCATAAAACTCTGATAAACGCCTAAGAATCTACTTAAGAAATCAAAGCTTTGGGGGTTTTCTTTATAAAACTGAGGTAGGTAATCTGCGATAGTCTGTCTCGGAAACTCCAATCTTAACTGTTCAATCCTGGGAGGTAATGTATTATAGGTAATGAATTCTAGCTTAAACCATAAATACCGCCCTTCAGCTTTAAAAAGCAACACATCTTCTTGATTCTTACTGGTTTCTATCCATAGTTTATCCATTAGATAAAGCTTATCCATTATGGTTTTATCTTGACTCTGTAGGAGTTCATTAATATCTACTAATGTATCACCTATCATGACCTTACTGTCATTACTAGCAAAGTACGAAAACTGAATACTGCTCTCTTCTGTTTTTATAAGCTGAAGTATGAGTCGATTCCATACGGTATCTTTTTCAAAGCTATCCATGGGCCCTGAAAGATAAACACTCTCTGAAACACCTACTTTTAGTGTTTCTTCTGCTCTCTCTCTCGTCATCTGCAAGGCATTTCCTTGTATTTCACAGCCCTCCATTATGCCTAGATTCCAAAGCTCTTCATTAAATAGATAGTATTTAACTTTTTCATTCATTTCCTCACCTCTTTTCTCCTCAGGCTACCTTGCTGTAACAAGAATATTATTTGCTTCTAAATAAGTCCTCCCATGAGGAGGAATAATGAGATCTCCTAATGCATTCCTTCTCACTTTCTCATGATTCATTTCTAATTGCAGATATCTCACATTAATAACGCATTCTAAGAGTTCTATGGCACTACATAAACCCCCATGAAATAAGGTTGCTCCTAGCTTATTTTTTTGAGTATCTAATATATACTTTTCCAAAGTTTGGTGAATAAGCTCCTTGGCATCCTTATAATGTGAACTAACAATGACTTCACCATAAATTTGAACCCCTATGTATTCAGGCATAGTCACATAAAGTTGAGTCGTTAAAAGCTTACTCTTGTTCAATTGCTCTTTTACATTCTGCAAATAACTTTCTAATTTTTGTTGGCCCCCTATAGGCCCTGCTGGCTCTACGACTACTGTCATTGTATTTTCAGCTTTTTTCTTAGGATAATCTATTAATCCTGGCTTATAGAGAGGGATAGCAGTAGCTTTAGCCATACAAAGTCCTTGTGTACTCTTTGCAATCTCTTCATAATCTTCAAGGGTAATAGCTCTTTCTAGATTCTTCATACTGGCCATAGCTCGCTCAAGTAAGGCCTGAGTACTTTCACCTAACTTGCCTCCTTCAGCTCCTTGAAGTTGAAAAACTTCTATTCCTTCAAACCACTCTTTTTTGTCAAAACTATTGATTAGCCCAGCTCTAATGTTCCCCTCTGCTCCCTTGGTTGTCTTATAAGCGGTTATAAATAGGTTATCACTGCCTATGCTAGGTACCTTACCTTTTAAATTGTCTCCAAATTGAAGGCCCTTTATCTCTGGATTAAAAAGATAGACTTTACTAGTGGATTTCCATTCATCTAAGGTGTTTACCTTCTTCCATTCTTCTATAACTCTTTGCCCTGATGAAGTTTTTTTAGCTCCCATTATCTCAAAGTCATTATATAAAATAGCAGGTTCTTCTTCTTCTAAAAGAAAAATTTGCTCAGCCGTCCCATTACTAGACCCTATTATTCTCTTATCATAAAACTTATTATCATAAATCACTAGTTTGAGTACTGCTTCATGCTCCTCAAGCCCCTCAAATAGAGTGGCTAGTTCTGTTCGTTTGGATGTCCCTAGCCTTAGTTCAAGCCCTTCTAGCTGCTTAAGAAGATAGACGACTCCTCTCTCCTCTGCCGCTTGCCACTCTCCTTTATTTTTTATGTACAGGTCATAACGTCCTTCTAAGCCTAAGTAGGAATAAAGTAGCATCTGATTTTCTTTAAAGGCCTTATAATTAAAATAAATACTTTCACATAAGGTATTTTGTTGTACAACAGCTAAGCTATTAAACCAAATCCTTGTTAGCTTTGGAAAGACTTCATATTCATATTTAACAGCCTTTACCCGAAGGAGAAAGACCTTTTCCCCCCGTTCTTCATAAGGGAGATGTTCTCCATCTACTTTAAAAGAAAGCTGTCCTGAATAAAGAAAGCCATAGGTTTCATCTTTTATAATCTCCAAAGGATACCAACCTACCTTGCCTTCTTTCTCTCCATAATATTCCCAGAGTACTTTAGCTAAAGGAATAAAGCTTTCTTCCTCCGTAATTGGATTTCTATCTAAGCCCTGCTCCTTTTCAATTTCTAAGTAAAGATGTATTTCTTCCTTAGAAACTAAAGCTTTTTCAAAGCCTATATAGAAGCTTCTTAGTTCTTTTTCATTTCTACCAAATAGATTGAGTGTTCGCGTCCCTTCTGGATTATACTTGTACAAAAGCAGTTTATCCTGGTTCTGGTAACCTACACTTTTTATACTATTGGCATAAAGTTTAGCTGTTTTTTGTGTTTCAAACACAATATTGCCCGCCTTTAGCTTTGTTCCTTTAGGTAGACATCTATCCTCCATGCAATTAAAATAAACCATAGCCTTAGAGCCTTGAGCATATTCAGCCTCAATGCCTAGAAGTTTTAGAAATTTAGAGAGACTTTTAGCCCCTACATGGTTAATCTTACTCTGCTGCTCTTTTTTAAGATAGGCTAGGAGCTCAATAAATGTAACACCTGGATCATGGATATCTATGTCATTCCAGTCATTACCGTATTTTTTTATTTGATTAATTGCAACTTGAACAATCTCTTCAAATGACTGGTCATCTAAATTGGGAAGTAGTAACATAATTATCCTCTTTTCTATACTAGAGTACGGTTATTTCTATGGTATGAGTACCACTCATTGGAACGGCATAGGGTAATTCTCTTAAACGATAGTAATCTATCTCCCGACGACTTTCCCTTATTCGCTCATAACAGCTAATCATTACATTATCAATGGTAATAATTCCTTGAATTCCTTTTATGTAATTATAAATTTGAGTTTTAGTAGGTAATACGCCTATTTCAAAGCCTTTACCATCAAAGTTCCCTTTAATAGGGTCAAGATATTCTTCTAACCTATCATCAATCTGTTTATAAATATTCTGATAGTCATTATAGTTCTCAATATTGGCCTTAACACTTACACAAAACTCGATGTATTGTACTTCTCTTACCTTAAATTTCTCACTATAAGTTAATAATGCAGGCCCTTTCCTTTGGAGTTCTCTCATGACATTCTCTTTTATTTCTAAAAAGTAATTTCCTACAGAATTGGCATATCGGGGAAGAATAGCAATGGTTACACATCCTGTCTCTACTTCTCCTTCTTCATTGATACAACTCATAGCTTTAACTCTCACAATATTTCGATCCGCTGCTCTAACAAGACTATCATAATCATCAATAGACACTGCCTTATTCTGATGACGCACCAATTTTGTATTACGTCTTATAGCTTCTTCTAAAGTCTCTACATCGCACCCTCCTGCAATGGGCTCAATGTTATAGACTCTATTCACAAAAGGAACGGCATCTGAAAAGCCATCTATACTAAAGGCCTCAAAATTACCTCTATCTCCCATTCCTACAGAATAATCAATACGTATTGTCTCATCATAAGAAGCATTTGGAATTTTTCCATGCTTGCCATCTCCAAATAAAACTCTGCCCCTCTTCTCATCAAGCATATAGACCCGATCTTCTGGGCCAGCTTCCTTTATATTAGGAATGCGCTTCCATTTCACCCAATAG
>JAEZKI010000553.1 GCA_023415525.1 Bacillota bacterium
GTAAGAAGGTACTTCCTAGTTAAGAAATGTGTAGTGACTAATAAAGCCTGTTCCTTGATAAAATAGAGGTAAAGGTTAGAAATCAGGTGATGGAGAAGAAACTTAAGGAGGTAAGATATGAAAGTAGCATTTATTATGGGAAGTGATTCAGACCTTCCAGTAGTAGAACGTGGTATAAAAACCGTTAAAGAATTTGGCGTAGAAGTAGAGGTACGTGTTATTTCTGCTCATAGGACACCTCTAGCTGCAGAAGAGTTTGCAAAAAATGCAGAACAAAATGGGGTAGGTGTTATTGTAGCAGCAGCGGGAAAAGCCGCTCATTTAGGAGGGGTATTAGCAGCTTATACCACACTTCCTGTTATTGGACTTCCTATAAAGTCTAGTACCCTTGATGGCATGGACTCCCTTTTGTCTATGGTACAGATGCCTCCAGGGATTCCAGTGGCTACAGTTGCTATTGATGGAGCAGAAAATGCAGGTATTTTAGCAGTTCAGATTCTAGCGACCAATAATAATGAACTAAAAGAGAAGCTCAAGGCTCATAAAGTAGCTATGGCTAAAAAGGTTGCTCAAAGAGATGAGGCAGTGCGTCAACAATTCATGTAAGAATGTATGATAAATTTAATAAATAAATACATAGTGGAGGAATGAAAGATTATGGAAAAAAGAGAACAGCTTTATGAAGGCAAGGCAAAAAAAGTATTTAAAACAGGAGATGAAAGATATTATATTGTAAGCTACAAAGATGATGCAACAGCTTTTAACGGTGAGAAGAAAGGGACCATTGTAGGAAAGGGCGTCGTTAACAACCGCATGAGCAATATTATGTGTAAAATGTTAGAGGAAAATGGCATTGAAACCCATTTTGTAGAAGAACTCAATGACAGAGAGACTGTTGTAAAGGCTGTTCAGATTGTACCTCTTGAAGTGATTGTACGTAATGTAGCTGCAGGCTCTTTTTCTAAACGTTTTGGAGTAGAAGAAGGAACAGAGCTAAAAAATCCTACTTTAGAATACTGCTTAAAAGATGATGCTTTGGGAGATCCCATGATTAATGATTATCAAATTTTAGCATTGGGTATAGCAACAGCAGAAGAACTTAAAGTAATGAGTGAAATAACTTTTAAAGTGAATGCTCTCTTAAAAGAATATTTTCTTAAGATTGGTGTCAAATTGATTGATTTTAAGATTGAATTAGGACGTGTAGATGGCAGAATTATTTTAGCAGATGAAATCTCACCAGATACCTGTCGATTCTGGGATGCTGAGACCAATAAAAAATTAGATAAAGACCGTTTTAGAAGAGATCTTGGTGGCGTAGAAGAGGTTTATCAAGAAATGCTTACAAGAGTTACTCAATAAGGAGAGAATATATGGAATTTTTGCAAGAGGATTCACTGCACGAAGAGTGTGGCGTTATTGGTATTTATAGAGAGCAGAAAAACGCTGCGAGGCTGGTTTATTATGGTCTTTTTGCCCTTCAACATCGGGGGCAAGAATGTGCTGGAATCGCTGTAAATAATCAAGGGATGATAGAAGCCGTTAAAGGGATGGGCTTGGTAGCCGATGTGTTTAATGAGAAAGCACTCAATGAGTTGCAGGGGCCTATCGCTATTGGACATGTGCGTTATTCAACAGCAGGAGATAAAGACGTAAGGAATGCCCAACCTCTTGTAGCCAAGTACAAAAAAGGGGATATCGGGTTAGCACATAATGGAAACCTTGTAAATGCAGATAATATTCGTGAAATCTTAGAAGATAGTGGTGTTATTTTTCATACCACTACCGATACGGAGTCTATCTTAAATCTTATAGCGCGTTATAGTCATAAAGGAATAGAAACAGGTATAAAAAATACCATGAGTCTTGTAAAGGGGGCATATGCCCTTGTCTTAACCACGGGCCATAGTTTAATGGGGATTAGAGATCCCCATGGCCTAAGACCTTTGTGTATTGGAAAGTTAAAAGATGGCTATGTACTGGCTTCTGAAAGCTGTGCATTAGATGTACTGGATGCAGAATTCATAAGAGATGTAGAACCTGGTGAAATAGTAGTCATTGATGAGACAGGGTTAAGAAGCTTACAGCCTGCTAGTATATGTCAAAAGCACCTTTGCGTATTTGAACTCATTTATTTTGCTCGTCCAGATAGTGTATTAGATGGAGATAGCGTCTATAATTTTAGAGTGAATGCAGGACGTCTTTTGGCAAAGCAACGTCCTATTGAAGCCGATATGGTTATGCCTGTTCCTGATTCAGGCATTCCATCTGCTATTGGCTATGCCAAAGAGTCAGGTATTCCATATGGCGAAGGTTTAGTAAAAAACCGTTATATTGGACGTACCTTTATTCAACCTACCCAAGAAATGCGTGAAAATGCCGTTAAGATTAAGCTTTCTCCGCTTAAGCAAAATCTAGAAGGTAAGCGTGTGATTATGATTGATGATTCCATTGTAAGAGGAACCACTTGTAAACGCATTGTGGAACAAATTCGTAAGGCTGGAGCCAAGGAGATTCATGTATGTATTACTTCCCCACCTGTTAAATATTCCTGTTTCTTTGGCATCGATACGCCTTATCGTGAATATCTCATAGGGGCTCAAAAATCAGTAGAAGAAATATGTGAGTATCTCGGGGCAGATTCATTAACCTATCTAGGAGAAGAAGAGCTTCGTGAGGCTTGTGGCTTTAAGAGTCAGTATTGCAAGGCATGTTTTAATGGCAGGTATCCTATGGAAGTA
>JAEZKI010000041.1 GCA_023415525.1 Bacillota bacterium
GACTTTGAAAGAGGCTTTATCCGTGCTGAAATTGTTAACTTTGATGATCTCATGGCTTGTGGTTCCTATACTGCTGCCAAAGATAAAGGGCTTGTTCGTCTTGAAGGAAAAGAGTATGTTGTTCAAGATGGGGATATCATTCTCTTCCGTTTCAATGTATAAGACCTTGAATTTTAGTAATATTTCCTTTGGCTTTAAAAATATTAAGAATCTCTAGAAATAATTAAGAAGACCTTTCTCTTAAGTTAAAGGTCTTCTTTTTATGGTGTACTCCATGCCCTTTTAATACGCTATCTTTCTATTTCATCATCTAAAGTATGATATCTATCTGCTACTTTTGTTTCCTCTTTCGTGTCGTCCTTCTTTTTATCTTTAGATAGGCCTCCCTCTTGAGAGAACTTAGACACTAAGTCAGGTACTTTGGCAAGAAAACCTGGAATCATATCAATAAGCTTTGTAACACTATCTTGCCCTTTAATGGAAATAAGTTGGGTAGTTCCATTTTGAATGACCAGCATAGCACTTGGTGTCATACGTGCCCCTAAGCCACCTGCTCCTGCATCTGTACCCCCATCTACTGTACGTTCTCTTTCTTTTCTCTTCTCAGAAAATTTTGAGCTAGCCGTTGAACCTGCTGCTACACCAAAACTTACATCCACTAAAGGAACTAAAATGGTATCTTCAATGTGAATAGGTTCCCCCACAACAGTCTTGGTAGTAATAAAGTTTTCAAGTTTTGCTATTAATTCATCCATGTTCTGATTTACTTTGTTTTCCATAACTATTCTTCCTCTCTTTGATTGATCCAATGACTAATCATTGTTCTTATTTCTTTATTCATTAACCCTTGAAGTCCTATCTTTACAAAAGTAACCAACCGGAAACGTCCTGCAAAAGAAATATCTCCTCCTATCCCAGCTTCTTCAAAATCCCCTTGGATTATACCGTAGCGATAGTACCACGGAAACACTAAAGTCAGTAAAGCCATCAGTTCACCTGTATCCGCTGGATTTTCCTTGCCAATGACTAAGTGAAAATAAAAAGTTTTAGGTTTTAAAGCCTGTAGTGTCTTACCTACTGCTTTCATTCCTTCTTTTAGCATCTGACCTAAACCTGGCGTGGTAAGAAAATTTTTTATCTGTTTCCAATCCATAGACTTCTTTTGTTCTTCTTCTCTTTTTTCCAAAAGCTCACGCTTCTTAGTAGAACTTTTAGCAGAAGATGAATCTGTTGTCTCTTCTAAATATTCTGGAACCATTTTTCTTTCCTTTGAGACCTTTGGCGCCTCATTGGATTTACTGGGAGTCTTTGTATGACCTTTAGACTTCTTTAAAATAATCCTTAAAAAATTCGGCTTACCAGGATAAATCTCCAGCCCCAATAACTTAATCCTCCATCCTGTCTCTTCTCCATCTATTCGATGCCTTAGCTTAACGAGATGAAAAAGTATAATCTCTATTTCTCCCTCTAAACGTTCATACCTTTCATAGTATCCCTTATAGGAAATGGGACCTAAAAGGACTAGAGCTAGAAGACCTAAAATAAGAAGTATACCTAGCAAAAGAAGGCTGAGGATTACTTTTAGAATGAGCCATAAAATTGCCATGTTTCACCTCACTTATTCTGTCTTTAGAGCCTCATAGGTTGTTGTTTTTACATTATAAAGTATATCCACAAGATGATAGACTTGCTCTAATGCTTTGGTTTTGCTTCGAGCAATAGCCAACATATAACTTTGATCATACTTTGAGGAGATATATTGGCTTTCAATTATATCAAAAAGCATACCTTGATGATAGGAGGTACATACTATATAAAGTTTTTGGCTACTCCTTTTATTTCTTTTTATAGCGCGTACACTATTAGGGCGTACGCCTTTTTCAACCCATAGGGCTTTTGATACCTTCATAGCTATTTTCCCTCACGTACCTCTTTTTATTTTGTTCTTTATGCTCTTTAGTATACCATTCCTCCTAGCATTTGACCATAAATTCCTTTAATTATATGCTTTCTTATTGTATAATACTAGGTGAATTTGTAGAAATTAATTTTTTTTGAAAGGATGTTTTTATGATTTATTTAGAAAGCTTAAACTGGGAACCATGGATTTTTCGCTTAATAGGTGCCCTCATCTTTTTGCTTTTCTTTTTGTTCTTTAGGAAGTTACTTCGCCAATTCGCCCTTAGGCTTTTAGGCAAAATTCATCTTAAGAAGTTTGAAATAGGTTCAAAGCTTACAGAAGCTCTTCAAAAGCCACTGGACTACCTCTTTTTATTTACAGCTTTTTGGGGTGCACTTTGCGTATCGCCTTTTGTGCGTTATGCAGGAGTCAGTGATACGTCTTTTTGGGCACCTCATGCCTCTTTCCCTTTTTCCTTTTTACCTTTTAAGGGAATGACCAAGCTTTATACTATTGTTTTCATTAGCATTGCCACTTGGGGGATTTATAATCTCGAAGTTCTTTATGAAAACTTTCTCTCAGGATTAAATACAAAATTAGAAATTACGGACAATACCCTTCTTATTCGCTTTACTTCTCGACTTGTTCGCTTTTTTACCCTTATTCTAGGTGGGGCCATTGTCCTTTCTCTCCTCTTTGGTGATATTGGTGGAATCATTACAGGTGTCGGCCTAGGAGGTGTTGCTTTTGCCTTTATTTCTAAGGATGCCCTATCCAATATTCTAGCTGGCGTACTCCTTATGCTAGATAAACCTTTTATTATTGGTGACTGGGTAGAAGTTTCTGGCATAGAGGGGGTTATTGAAGATATTAGTTTTCGTAGTACCCGTATTCGTACCTTTACACAAGGAGTTGTTGTCATTCCCAATGCCAAAATTGGCAACGAAAATATTATTAACTGGTCACGTATGGAAAAACGCCGTGTAAAATTTAATCTTGCATTAGCTTATGATACCCCTCTTCCTCAACTTCAAACCTGTATTACTCAAATAAAAAATGCATTAGCCGCCCATCCTTCTATTGAGCAAAGCTCTTTTTTGGTGGCTCTTGAGAATTTAGGAGACTATTCCCTTAATATTCAAGTTGTCTTCTTCTCTTTAACGACGGACTATGCTTCTTATTTACAGCTAAAAGAAACCATCAACTTCCGTATTCTAGAGATTTGTAAGGAGGAAAACATCTCTATTGCCTTTCCAACTCAAACTCTTCAAGTT
>JAEZKI010000046.1 GCA_023415525.1 Bacillota bacterium
CACATGCTAAACAAACAGTACAGATTGGCTTTGCACCAACAGGTGCATTTTATTTTCCAGAAAGTAATCAAGAAAAAGATATAGAAATTGCAAGAAAAGCAATGTTTGAAGACTTTGATACAGTGGAAGGCTGTATGTGGAGTGTATCATGGCTTAGTGACCCTGTTATGTTAGGGTCTTATCCAAAGGCAGCACTTAAAAAGTTTGAAAGATACTTGCCCAAAATAACAGATGAAGACATGAAATTAATCCATCAGCCTATTGATTTTTATGGACAAAATATATATAACTCACTAAAAGTGAGAGAAGGACAAAAGGGTGAATTAGAAATTGTAAAACGTTATAAAGGTTTCCCTAGGACAGCCATTAATTGGCCAATTACACCAGAATGTTTATTTTGGTTGCCCAAATATTTTTATGAGCGCTATAAAAAACCTATCTACATCACAGAAAATGGCATGTCAGGAACAGATTGGGTGAGTATAGATGGCAAAGTACATGATGAGGCACGTATTGATTTCTATCATCGTTATTTAAGAGAGCTAAAAAGAGCAGCAACAGAAGGAGTAGATATTGCAGGCTATTTTGCATGGTCTTTAATGGACAATTTTGAATGGGCAAAAGGGTATAGTGAACGTTTTGGTATGATTTATGTGGATTATAATACACAGAAACGTATCATTAAAGATTCAGGCTATTGGTATAAAGAAGTTATAGCAAGTAATGGAGACTATTTATAAATGAATAAAGTAAAAGCTAGCCTATAGAGTGGGAGAAATAAGATGCTAAGAAATATTTGTGCTAGGGAAGTAATAGAAGAACCAGAAAAACTGTTGAGCTGTTATTTTAAAGAATACATTACAAAAAAACGGGTATATGATAGCCAACTTCTGGATATTAAAGGAGAAAATATCATTGCTATTGGTGAGTTTGAGTTTAAGGTACCAGCTTTAAAGGTATTGTATGAGCAACCATTGCTAAGCACCTTTTTTAATCAATTATCACCTAATAGGTCCCATTTATTTAGGATTGAAGGGGAAAATAACATAAAGTATTTTACTTATTGTGCTAACAAAGTCCAGGAAGAGCCTATAGGTGAAGGGATTAAAGCATGTATTGTAGATATATGCAGAGACTATAAAAATTGGGCAGGTTCTATTAATGAAAAGGGAGAACATGTCATCAATCTAAAAAGGCCAGTGCCTGGTCCACACTTTTACACCAATATGCTTTTAGGAGATCGAATGAATTTTAGCTTTGCCCTTCAGTCTACACCTAAAAGTGTAGTAGATCGCTTGGGGGGTGGAAGTTTTAGAGCACATGCAGCCCATCAAGTATTAGCGACTAGGTGGGATATGTTACCAGAGGAAAATGGTTTCCCTGCCAATAGGCAATTTTATATTGTTGAAGAGGGGAGACAAATTTTTTATTCTGCAGAGGTATTAGATAGTAATATAAAAACGGCAGAATGCCGTCATGGACAAAATTATACAGAAATAGAGTATGAAACCTATTGTGGTTTAATAATTTCAAGAACCATTTTCTTACTCCCACAGTACGAAGGGCTTCCAATTGCTACAGAAGTACAAAGGATAACCATTAGGAATAAAGGTGAAAAGACTAGAAATATAAAGCTTGTTACAACAGGGATGTTAGCTTCTGCAACGCCCCATGCATTAATGGAGGATGTGGTTTACTCCACCATTATTATGCAAGCTCAAATGGTAAAAGATGATGAAGGTCATCTAATAGGCTATGTACCTTACTACTATCCTGAATGGTCAAGTACAGACCTACGTTTTACAACGCTAGCTATTTATGAAAAAGGTAAAAAGAACTATCCAACAGAAATAGGGACTCATTATGGAGAGTTTGTAGGAAGTGGTAATCTATATAGGCCACAAGGCATACATAAGCTTACTAATCGTTTAAATACAAAGGGGCCAGGATTTTTTGCATTAGGCTGTCCACTTACATTAGAAGTGGGAGAAACGATTGATGTGGACCATTTTGTAGGCCTTATCTCGGAATTAAAAGAGACAAGAGTACCAGATAAAGTAGTTCAAGAACAACTTTTAAATTTACATAAGCATTTTAATACTAAAGAGGCTGTACTTGAAAGTTTAAATGACCAATTAAACAACTATGAAAAGTACAGTGCTTATTTACAAGTTCATACAGGAGATCAAGCCTTTGACCAGTATGTCAATAAAAATTTACCTTTTCAAGTGCTCTATCAAACCTTTGTTTCACGTTCTTTTGACTTAACACAAAAGGGCTATAGAGAAATAGGGTTTCGAGAAATCCAAGATATCTTTGTTTCACAATATTATTTAATTTCAATGGGAGAAAGAGACTATACAAAAGCATTACTAAGTGAATGGATGAGTAAGGTGTTTGAACAGGGTTACTGCTATCACAACTTCTTTTGGAAAGGTAAAGAGCCAGGCAAATGGTCGGATGATGGATTATGGCTTCTGCAAGCTGTTTATCGCTATGTAAATTATAGCGGAGATAAGACTTTTTTGAATGAGAAATATGAAGTGGCAGGAACTAGCGGCAAGAAAAGAAGTGTTTATGAAACATTAAAAGCTATTATTCATTACTCTGGAGAGCTATCAGTAGGAGAGCATGGCCTGCCACTTATTGATTTTGCTGATTGGAATGACTGCTTAAATGTTGACAGTAATTATTATTTATCAGGATTAGAAAAAGAATCGGCGAAGAAGCCACTAAAAGGTTATTCAGAAAGTGTTATGAATGCCTTCTTGTTGAAATTAGCCTTGTTGCATATGGAAGAATTTGCAGAAATCAATCAAGATATCACCTATCAAATAGAGATCAAAGTATTAATAGAAAGATTAGATAAGAATATACAAACCTATACTTGGAAAGAAGATTTCTTTGCAAGAGTGCTATTCAATCGTTATGGTGATAAAATTACGTATTTAGGGGCTAAAAAGGATGGGTTTTCTGCAGATGAAAAAATAGATGGCACCTACTTTCTCAATTCATTTAGTTGGTCTATCCTTTCGGGTTGTGCAAGAGAAGAACAGATCAGTAAGATGTTAGATAAGGTAGAAGCGTATCTAAAGACACCCTTTGGATTAAAGCTGATGAGCCCTACAGATTTATCAAAAGTTACAAACACAACAGCAACAGGTCAATATTTTCCCGGAGATAGAGAGAATGGCGGGATATTCAAACATGCTACTATGATGGCCACAGCTGCTATGCTTCAAGCAGCCAAAAAGATAGATGACAAAGAGTTGGCCATAAGACTCAGTGAATTAGCTTATTGGATGGTAGAATGTGTGTTACCTTATAAAACCTTGGAAAATCCATTTAAAGTTTGCGGCAATCCAAGGTGGTGTACCCAATATAATAATAGCCAAACAGGTGAGAATATTGGACCTACATTAAGTGGTACTTCTACATGGCTTGCCATCACATTATTTGAAATGTTGGGGATTAGATATGAAAAAGATACATTTGTGCTTGAACCCTTATTAAGTAAAGAACAAACCCATATAAATTATACGTTAAGACATTTGTCTTGTGAGTATAACATTAGTATAAGTAAGACTGAAGGATGGGCAAGGCTAAGAGATAGTAAATACCATATAACTTTAGATGGGAAGGTACTAAAAAATAATAGAGTTACTTTGGTAGATGATGGAAACCAACATTATAT
>JAEZKI010000068.1 GCA_023415525.1 Bacillota bacterium
TTATATAAGAAGTAGGAGTAACTACTTTTTATATAAAACCTTTTTTGTTATTAAGGTGTTGGTGTAATGAGCAAAGGGGGGTTGGCAAGGTTCGCAGAGGGAAAGGGTAACTCTTCCAGACTGCTTATCACCGTTACGCTGGAAGACGCTTCACTATGAAGGCAGCTTCCAGACTTACCCTTTCCCTCTGCTAGGTTCTGAAGGTACCTTGGCTAATGGGTTCTGAAGGTACCTTAGCTAATGGGTTCTGAAAATACATTGTCAGATAACATGATTTATAAGACCATATTATGATATAATATAAGAAGAAACTGACCATACTTTGACTAGAATAGAAGACATAGGAGAAAATAGATGGAAAGATTAAAGCCATTAAATGATTTTATATTTAAGAAACTTTTTGGAGAAAAAGATGACGAGCCTGTACTGATTGCTTTTTTAAATGCTGTCCTTAATAGGACACAAAAAGATAAGCTTACAGAAATAGAGATTATCGAAAATAAAGAGCTTACAAAGGAACTCATTGAAGACAAAACAGGAAGAATTGATGTAAGAGCTAAAACAGCTAAAGGTGAGCAAATAGATATAGAAGTTCAACTGACAGATCAGTCTAATATGGATAAGAGAACATTATTTTACTGGGGCAAGTTATACCTAGAGGGAATTAAGCAAGGTGAAGATTATAGAAAACTTAATAAGGTGATAACCATCAATCTACTAGATTTTAATTTCTTAGAAACTAAGAATTATCATAGTTCCTTTCACTTATGGGAAGATGTTGAGAAGGATTATATGTTAACAGATCTAGTAGAAATCCATTTTATAGAGTTACCTAAGTTTAGAAGTTTAGAAAATAAGAATTATAAAGACGAAGTATTGCAGAGATGGCTGACATTTTTAGAAAAGGATATTTCAAAAGAAATTTTAGAGGAGCTGATGCAGATGGAGCCAGCAATTAAAATGGCAGAAGAAAAACTTGACCTCTTAAGCAGTGACCCAAAAACTATTGAATTATATAAAGCTAGAGAATACTCTGCTCATGAAAGAGCTAATCTTGTTAGTACAGGAATAGAAAGAGGAAGAATAGAAGGAAGAATAGAAGGAAGAATAGAAGGCAAGATAGAAGGTAAGCAAGAAGGTAAGATAGAAGGTAAGCAGGAAGTAGCAATCGCTCTCTTGGACATTTTAGATGATGAGATGATAGCGGTTAAAACAGGGATAGAAATAGACAAGATAAAAGAGTTAAGAGACAAATATGGAAAATAGGTTTAGCAATCTGTTTATTAGTTGAATAAACGTGTCATAGGACTAGGAATGAGTCTTGTGGCACGTTTTTTAGGTTGTGGAGAAAGTTAGTGCTATCTTTTTAGGGGAGAAGATATGTTAGTTTATGGGGATGATAGTTTATATATGTGCTAACTTAGTTTATAATATTGTAAAAATAAAGAATATTATGATAGTATGATGCTTAGATAGTGATGAATAGGAGATGTAAATAGAGATGTTGGATAAATATACACAAGGTAAAATTATTGATGTATTAAGTATGAATGAGGAGCTAGATGAGGGTATAAGAAACAAGATTATGAACTATGTTATGAGAGCAGACGATTTAGATGAAGAACCAGATAATGTATTTTATTCCATTTACAATACAGTCAATGAATATGAGATGAATAAGGAGAAATTCCTATTGAACCAAGCAGATATATATTTTCGCAATGCCTTTAAAGAATGCTTAGTGGAGCTGAAAAAAGAGAGCAGGCATTTTAGTCCTGTGGAACTTTATATAGAAGGAATGGGAGCTTTACTTAGTCAAAATAATAAGTCAAAAGAGATGCAGGTATTTGAACAAGAAATAGAAAAAGTCATATCTTTCATTTATCCCAATCATCGTTGCTTTACACCTGGTTACACTGATGAAGAGAGCATAGCACTAAAGAAAGTAGTTATGGCATTTTCTCTACTATTCTATAAAAAATCAGATAAAATGCGTCAGCTTTTATGTGAGCAACTCATGTTAGATGGCACTGCCTATTGTGAAAATATGCTGGGATGGGTATATGAGGGACAGGGAGAAGAAGAAATGCTCCGAATAATAGAGGAGGTAGACGTCCCTAATTTATGTAAAGTAACTTTTTATGGGCATAAGATACTAAAGACTGGGATAAAGGATAAAGGTATTTTATATTATGATCGATTACAAACGATTTATGCTGAAGAACCAGATGCTATAGTTTCTGCTTATGAAGGAGCAAGAGAAAGAAAAGAACCAAGCCTCTTTTTATTCTTTGCTTTTTTGCGAATGAAAGGAAGAGTATCTAACCCAGAGGAAATTAGTGAAATAGAGACAATACTAAAGGAATTTTATAGGCCTGTAGCAGAGGAGAATAAAAAGGTAGGATATCCAAAGGATATAAGAGCTTTTCAGGCAACTTTAATGCTTTATGAAGTATCCCAAGTAGCAAAAGAACTTCTAAAAGAAATGCTGGAGAATAAAGTATCATATGATATCTTATGGGATGCTGAAATATTTAGTCAGTATTTTTATCAAGAAATGAAGGGAAATATCCTAGAAGAGATGGCAAAAGAGATAGGCGTGAAGGTGGTTATGAAGTATGCCATTGAATGGGCGCGTTTTCTATCAAATAATATATTGATAGAATTTGTAAAACTGCATTTAGAAGTGGCTGATGAGCTTATGAGGGAGAAAATGCAAGAAGAGGGCAGTATGATTCTTGCGTATGTAAAGAAATTATATACAGAAGATATCGGTATGAAAAAAGAAACTTTAGCTAATGTATTTACTCATAGTTCAGATGTTGTTCTCATTAATATGGAGAAGTTCGCAGTAGACCGAGAACAGCTATTAAGAACAGATTTAGAAAAGTTGTATGGTACTGCAAATAAAAAGGTGAAAAATATAATACTTCGCATAGAGAAGAAATGGGATAAGGAGAAACACAAAAAACACGTAGTTGCTGCCCAGACCGCTAAAGAGGCAGTAGAGCATATTGAAGCTATTTATAAAGCTAAAAGTATTGAGACGATTCCTTATGTAAATGAATCAAGTTTTACTAGTGTTAAAGATAATCAGGGGAATGAGCTGCCTTCAGTGCTTCTTAATTACTATCTATCAGAGTACATGCGCACAAAGACAATTGAACCCATAAATTCATGTGAAGCCATAAAGAAATTTATGAATGAGAGGCAGTTAAGACTGCTAATCAATGAGATGTATGAAAGGTGGCTACAAGAAGGAGCAGATACCAAAAAGAAAAATGTTCTTATTCTATATGCTTTAAATGCTGAGAATACAGAGCTTACCTTACTGAAGAAGCAGATTGATGAATGGGCAGCAAATTCAAGGGGGTCACTAGCATCCTTTGCAGTAACAGCCATGGCCATTAATGGCAGCAGTATGGCACTTATGCTTACAGATGGTATTGCTAGAAAGTATAAAAATAGTGAAGTAAAAAGAGCAGCTGAATGGGCTATGAGGACAGTTCCGGAGGTAAGAGGCCTGTCAAAGGAGACATTGGCAGACAAGATTGTTCCAACTCTAGGCTTTGATGAGAAGAGGGAAATGATTGTATCCTATGGAACAAGG
>JAEZKI010000179.1 GCA_023415525.1 Bacillota bacterium
GGTTGATGCTGTATTACAAGGTAAAGAAGCAGAAGTAAATGACACAAAGACTTATGATAATGGTGTGATTGTTGTTCCTTCTTATTTATGTGATCCAGTAAGTGTAGATATTAGTAATTATAAAGCAGCACTTATAGATACTGGCTATTATACAGAAGATCAGTTGAAATAAAGAGGAACTGTGGGAGGCTGTTGCAAACGTGTAACAGCCTCTTGAAAATAATGAAGGGGGGTAAATAGATGGCTGAGAATTTACTAGAAATGAGAGATATTTGTAAATCTTTTTCAGGAGTTAAGGTACTTAAAAATGTTAATTTACAAGTACAACAAGGAGAGATTCATGCTTTAGTAGGTGAAAATGGAGCAGGTAAATCCACACTTATGAATGTATTAAGTGGCATTTATGAATATGGTAGTTATGAGGGAGAAATCATATTTGAAAATAAAAAGTGTAAGTTTAAAAATATAAAAGACAGTGCTAAAGATGGCATTGTTATTATTCATCAAGAACTAGCACTCGTACCCTATTTATCTATTGCTGAGAATTTATTTTTAGGGAATGAGCAAGAAGAAAAGGGTATTATTAATTGGAACAAAACCTATACAGCTACCCAAAAACTTTTGGATAGAGTGGGGCTACATGTAGACAGCCATGAACTAGTGAAGAACATTGGGGTAGGAAAACAACAATTGGTGGAGATTGCTAAGGCTTTAGCAAAAGAAGTTAAACTTCTTATTTTAGATGAACCCACAGCAGCCCTTAATGATAATGATTCAGAGCACCTTCTTAATTTACTTTTGGATTTAAAAGAACAAGGGATGACCTCTATCATTATTTCTCATAAGTTAAAAGAAGTAACAAAGGTAGCAGATAAGATTACAGTCATACGAGATGGAAGTACCATAGAGACCCTTACAAAAGGTAGAGATATTATTACAGAAGACCGCATTATAAAAGGAATGGTAGGAAGAGAATTGGTTGATCGTTTCCCTAAACGCGTTTCAAAAATAGGTGACATGATGTTGGAAGTAAAGAACTGGAAAGCCTATGATCCTCTTAATGAAGAACGGGAAGTGTTAAAGGATATCAACCTTCATGTTAGAAAAGGAGAGATAGTGGGAATAGCAGGATTGATGGGGGCAGGACGTACTGAACTAGTTACTAGCATTTTTGGAAGAATATACGGAACCAACATCAGTGGTCGATTATTTAAAGAAGGCAAAGAGATTGTCATTAAAGATGTAAGTGATGCCATTAAACAAGGAATAGCTTATGTGACAGAAGATAGAAAGACAGCAGGTTTTATTCCTATTGACGATATTCGTCACAATATTTCTTTAGCTAATTTAGAAAATCTTAGTCGAAAAGGTGTAATAGATGACAATCAAGAGATTCATGTGGCTAATGAATTTAAGGGAAAATTAAATATTAAATGCTCTAGTATTTTGCAACGAGTAGGCGATCTATCAGGAGGAAATCAGCAAAAGGTTGTTTTAAGTAAATGGATTTATTCAGAGCCAGATATCCTTATTCTAGATGAACCAACAAGAGGAATAGATGTAGGAGCAAAATACGAAATTTATACGATTATAAATGAGCTTGCAGCGCAAGGAAAAGCAATCATCCTCATCTCTTCTGAACTCCCAGAAGTATTAGGAATGAGTGATCGCGTATATGTTATGAATGAAGGTAAAATAGTTGGAGAACTTGAGAAGGAACAGGCTTCTCAAGAGAGCATCATGAAATGCATTATGCAGAGTAGTAAGGAGGCCAAATAATGGGGAAATTGAAGGTACTTTTTAAAAATAATATTAGACAGTATGGTATGGGCATTGCTTTAGTTTCAATTATTATATTTTTTCAAATTTTAACAGGTGGTATTCTAATGAAGCCACTAAATGTAACTAATCTTATTCTTCAAAATAGTTATGTTCTTGTATTAGCAATAGGTATGTTCTTCTGTATTTTAACTGGGAATGTTGACTTGTCTGTTGGTTCGGTAGTAGCCTTTGTAGGTGCTATATCAGCTATATTAAGCATTCAATTAAAGGTAGCTGTTATTCCAACGATTATTATTTCTTTGTTAATAGGAGCACTTATTGGAGCATGGCAAGGTTATTGGATTGCTTATGTAAGAATTCCTCCCTTTATAGTAACACTGGCAGGTATGTTGGCCTTCAGAGGACTTACAATGGTTATTCTAAAAGGTCAAACCATCGCACCTTTTCCAGAATCTTATCAGATTATTAGCTCTGGATTTATTCCTGATTTATTAGGATCAGGTGGGCTACATATCACTACACTTGTTATAGGTGCTATCTTATCTATCATTTATATATTAATTGAACTAAGGAAGAGAAAAAACACCTTAAAATATAACTTTGAAGTATTACCTATGTCTTTATTTAGTGCCAAATTAGTAGTAGTAGCAGGGTTAATTAATCTCTTTACCTATTGGTTGGCCAGCTATAAAGGAATACCAACTGTACTCATTCTTTTAGCTGCTCTTGTTCTAGTCTATAGTTTTATTGCCAATAAAACCGTAGCAGGTCGTCATGTTTATGCTTTTGGTGGAAATGAAAAGGCAGCTAGACTTTCAGGTGTAAAAACAAATCGTGTTCTCTTTTGGGTGTATGTGAATATGAGTGCTTTATCTGCTT
>JAEZKI010000493.1 GCA_023415525.1 Bacillota bacterium
CTATGAAAGAGGATGGAATGGTGCTTTAGAGGATATTAAGGACTATTTAGAGCAAGAAGAAGGACAAAGCCTTTTTATTGGCTTTGCTGCCCTTTATGAGGATAAGCTATTATTTTTAGAGGGTAGAGGGGTAGAACCTGACCAGTTAGCTTGTGGTGAAGTGGAGCTAGGAGAAAACCGAGTTTATGGTGTATGTATTTCTTTAAGTGAAGAAAACTATCTTTTTGAAGAAGTGTTATACTATGACGGCCAAGAAAAAGAGCAATCTGTGGCAATTCCTTTACAGGAAACAGGGGATTTAGGCAGCAGGCTCAGATACTTTATTCAACAATATTGTTAAAAAGGGCATTATAGGTCTAAAAAACATGCAATGCCTTTTTCTTTTAGAAGGAGATGTATAAAAGCCATAAGGCGGATCAAATGCTTTATCAAAATAAAGCCATTAATCATGGAAGATGAAATAAGTGGTGAGGCAGATGTTCAGATAGAATGTCTGCTTTTTACATGGCCAGATTAGTGCTATAATAGTAGCAAAATAAAGTTGGAGATGATCATATGAATGAGAAAATAAAGGAGTTAACAACACTACTTAGAGAAAGTAATGCGATTGTTTTCTTTGGTGGAGCAGGTGTATCTACTGCAAGTGGCATTCCTGATTTTCGAAGTTCCAATGGACTTTACAGCAAGAAGTTAAATCAGAATTTTACACCAGAACAGGCTGTGTCTCATACCTTTTTTATGCATTATCCAGAGGAGTTTTACGACTTTTATAAGAAGCATTTAGTTTATCCAGAGGCAAAGCCTAATGCTTGTCATAAAGCCCTTGCAAAACTTGAAGAAATGGGCAAGCTAAAGGCAGTGGTAACACAGAATATAGATGGCCTCCATCAAGCTGCAGGAAGTCAGAAGGTCTATGAGCTTCATGGCTCCGTACTTCGAAATTACTGTATGGCTTGTCATACCTTTTATGATGTAGATTATGTCATGAAGGCAGAGGGCGTGCCTAAGTGTGAAAAGTGTGGAGATACGGTTAAGCCAGATGTGGTGCTTTATGAAGAAGGCTTGGACGATCAAGTCATTTCAGGAGCCATTCATGCCATTTCACAGGCAGATACATTAATAATTGGAGGAACTTCACTTATCGTGTATCCTGCAGCAGGTCTTATTCATTATTTTAGGGGTAAGAACTTAGTACTTATTAATAAGAGTGCCACTTCAGCAGATAGTAGAGCTGATTTAATCATCAACAATGATATTGGTAAGGTGATGAAAGAAGCAGTAGATAATATCTAGTTAACATATTTATACACCTCTAAGTATAGTGGATACTTGAGGTGTTTTTTTGTATGATGAAAAGGGGGTGTGAAAAAATGAGAAATCATTTTTTCACACCCCCATTGATTTACTTATGAAAAAGCATAGCTTTATTATTTATTCAATTCCCTATTATTTTTCAGTTGTCTTATAAGCTGTACCTACTTTCTATAAGAGCTGTTCGTTAAGCAAAAAAATATTCTCGATTTCATGACCTTGTTCATCATAGCATTTGACATCAGCCCCTGTAATGTAACCAGCCGTGTTACGATCTAAAACCGTTCCACGAAGCTGGAGCAATTCTTCAACAGGCATAGGTAAATCGACAAATTTTGTTTCACCATCTCGTGTAGCAACCATTTTTATACGCATGACTTACTCTCCTTATTATAGAATAAGAGTAGTATGTATCTGAAAAGATCTTTTTATCCTATTTGCTTTTTAGCAAAACGAAGAATACCTATTGTAAATGCCCTAAGATGAGATAACATTCAAACAACGCAAAAGGTAGTACCTGAAATAAAGGCTAAAGCTGAAGTCAAGGAATCACTGCTTCAATCTGTAAAAGCAGGTCTTAGCTACTTAAGGGCCAATCGAGGCATTTTAGATTTGATCTTATTTTTATTACTACCCTACTCAGAAAGTCCTAGAGGTGTATTGGAATGAATGGAAATCACTTTCTGATGTTCATCCCAATCCACTTTAAGATTAAGGGCTTCTGCAATAAAGCGGATAGGAACCATGGTTGTTCCTTCAATAGTCTGAGGAGCTAAACTGAGAGTGGTAGAAATACCATCTACAGAGGCAATGGAACTCCCTAAAGTAAGCTCTAAAGTATGCTCACCTTTTAAAGTGATTTTTTGAGGAGCAGGGTCATAGTAAAGGACAAGACCTAATGCTTCCGAAACAGTATGTAGAGGAACTAAGGTGGTACTATTACTTAAATAAGCAGGAACTGGGGTATTTATAAAATGACCATTAATAGAAAGAGAAATGTTCTGAGAAAGAAGAGGGTTAGTGGCATATTTAATAGTGGCAGGCGTAAGCCAATCCGTATAAAAACCATAAATCCCCTTTGCTTTTTGATCCACTACCTCTTGAACGTTATTAATAGTATGCGTAAAGATTTTTACCTGACATTCTTTGGCTACTTGGAGAAGTCGTTCATTGATAAGAGAAGTAGGCATTGTAAGTACCCGATAGTTATGCTTTAAAAGGGTTTCCTTTACCTTCTGGGCATCATAACGGTCTGGTGAAGTATAGAGGGTATAAATAACATTTTTAAACGGATAGACTTCCTCTAAGGCACTGGCTGTTTCTTCATTATAGACCTGAATAATAAGGCGATCTATAATAGAGGGATCAATAGCAGTAGCAGTTTCTACTAAAAGGCGCATTTGCAGTTTAAAAAGCTCTGGTTCAATGGTTTTAGTATCCGTTACTAAATACATATCGGGATGAGTCTTAAGAAGAGTAAGGAGTTCAGTAGCTGATAAAGTAGTATACTTTCCTTTAATGAGTTGGGCATCATAACGAGAAAAGCTCGTCGCTCCTCCTAAAATCCCTTTTCCAATAGTAAGCCCCCAGAAGGTGTTCCAGTCATGAAGGAATACGAGCTGATCATCTGTAGATAGGGCCATATCTACCTCGAAAACGCGAAAGCCTTTCGCATAATTTTGCTCAAAAGCTTCTAAGCAATTCGTGTAATCAGAACCGTCAATACGCCCTAATGCATGAGCAATCACTTGATGATGATCTTCCCAATGTTTTTCCTGAGCTTTAGGAACATAATAATCCGTAGCAAAGGTAGATACAGGAACAAAACAAATAAGAAAAAGGCTTATTAAAATAAGAGACTTAATAATTTTCATAATAACACTCCTTTTATGTATTTTTGTGCTAAAAAAAATTGTCAGATGAAATAGATGAAAAAGAGAAACTCTTTCAAGCCCTCTCTTAAGAAGAGTGAACTTGAAGAGTTTGAGTT
>JAEZKI010000259.1 GCA_023415525.1 Bacillota bacterium
TAATAGCTACCTCTGGTTTCTTTTGGATAGCTTCTTTTCTACGTTTGTAGCCGTTAGTTCTCTTATCAAGTGTAGATGAAGCTTCAACCAAACGGTTTGATTGATTGGCTGATGAAAGCATAGCAAAATCAATGGGTACAAAGCTGTAACCATCAGACCATCCAAGTGTAAGCATTGTGAACCCTTTTTGATATTTATGTGTTACATGATTATAAACACGAGCCATTAATTCGACAGATTTACTACGATTTCTTGTAACAATGGAATCGTCTAGAATAAAAGCTTTAACACACTTGTTAGTGGTAAGAGTAGTAAAGTGGGTTGTGATTTTTGATACAAGCAGTAACAAGAAACGACGCCAGTTAATGGAACTATTATTTAGGAAACGGTAATAAGTGTTTTTTGAGGCTATCTGATCTTTGCGCTTGGATTGAAGGAACTGATAAAGTGTTTTACCTTAAAAAACAAGTAAAATAAGGGTCTTAAATGCCTCGTAGGCTGGAACACCTGCTTGCTTGTTGATACCAGCTTGATGAAGTAATTTTGCAATATTAAGAACTTTAAATGCTTGAAAAAATGTAATTAAACTTTTTTCAGATGAGGAATTTGGATATATCATAGTATATATACACCTTTCTTGTTGGTTAGTGTTTTGTAGTGATTACATTTTACCAAACAAGGGGTGTATTTTTGTATATAAATATAATTTATTTTTTATAAGGTATGATATACCTAGTTTTAAAACAATTTTATTAGTGGGAAAGTTGAGTATATCATATTTACATGTAGTTTTAAAAACTAGGCTTTTGTGGGCCAATGAAATTTTTAATGTAAACACTATTTTTGTATAATTTTGATTATTATTAATATTTTTACTTTTTAGTTTTATTGTGATATTATATGTATAAATATATATTTTTAGGAGGAGTAAACGATGAAAAAACTAAAGAAATTTGCATTTTCAGGAAGATTACTTATGGCAGCTATAGCTCCAATTACTGTAGCGACAGTAGTTACAACACCAATTGTAACTCAAGCAGCAGATAGATATCGAGTTGAAAATATTTGGTATCAAGATAATGATTGGCAAGGCGCTTTGGATTATTATAAAAATATACATAATAGCGATGGATATGAATTAATGCTCTATATCAATGATCCAGATAGAGACCTTCTTACTATATATTACAAACAAAAAGGAACTCATATTCGAGTTAAAGGGGTGAAGTATACAACTGATTGGATACGAGCTTATCTTGATTATGCAGATTATTTTGATAACGAGGGATATACCTACCTATTTTGTATCGATGATCCAATTAACAAATATCTTACTATATATTACGCAAATAAATAAATTAAGGGGCTGTGAAAAAAACCTTTAAATCAAAAAGAGGATTTTTAACTCATATTAGTGAGTTAGAAATCCTCTTTTTGTGGTAAAATTTTCTTGAGATGAAAAATACCAAGA
Source organism: Bacillota bacterium (assembly GCA_023415525.1). GTDB lineage: Bacteria > Bacillota > Clostridia > Lachnospirales > Cellulosilyticaceae > Sporanaerobium. The sequence continues at coordinate 1,472 of JAEZKI010000259.1, forward strand.
ACTATTGTAGACCCAAACAAGGTGTTTTGCCAATGCTTATTTCAGATTTTCTTGATATTTGTGATCCGGTTTTGACATTTGATCAATTTATGGAGGGAATAGATTTAAATAAGGATCTAAAGGAAGCTTCAGAGCATTGCACTGGGCGCATTGGATATAATCAGGTCAATATGTTAAAAACGGTACTATTCGGTTTTACAACCAATGGTTATATGTCACTTAGAGAATTTGAAGATAACTGTAAAGTAAATATTAGATTTATGTACCTTATGGATAATGAGAAACCTTCCTATAGAACCTTTGGATATTTTATTAATGAAGTTCTGACTGATTCTATTGAAGACATTTTTAAGGATATCAATAAGAAAATATTTGATGAAGATGGCGTTGACCTTGACCATTTATACATTGATGGTTCAAAATTTGAGGCCAATGCAAACAAGTACAGTTGGGTATGGAAAAAGGCAACTGAAAAATCACGCTATCGATTATATGAAAAAATTACAGTACTTTTAGAGGAAATGAATACTGAGCTTGCATGGAGTGGCTTAAAGATACAGACAAACACAGAGTATGTACCAGATGAGTTAAAAGAAATACTTTCAAAGTATACCTCTACCTTGGAAATCGACATAGCTTCATTTATTTATGGTAGAGGCCACCATAAAACGTTGCAGCAACGACATTATGAAGAACTGCAGAAACACATTATAATGCTGGAAGAATATATCGAAAAAGTAGATATATGTGGAATGGACCGAAATAGTTATTCAAAAACGGATCACTTCGCTACATTCATGAGAATCAAAAAGGATTATATGGGAAACGACCAACTCCTTCCAGCCTATAATGTACAAGTAGGTGTAGCAGATGAATATATAGCTGCTGTAGATGTGAATCAATATCGTTCAGACATGGACTGTTTTATCCCATTAATGGAGCAATTCAATAAAACATATGGCTTCTATCCTAAATATCCCATAGCAGATGCAGGATATGGTTCATATAACAACTACATATACTGTGAACAGCATGGGATGGAAAAATATATGAAATTCACTCTGTTTAAGAAGGAAACTCAAGATAAGAGTTATCATAATAACCCATTCAGGGCTGAAAATTTCAAGATAGATAGTGATGGGAAAAGGGTATGTCCAAATGGAAAGAAATTCAACTTTGCATATCGGAGGGCAATACCTGGAAACCAGTATGGACGTCAAGAAGAAATATATATTTGTGAAGACTGTAGAGGTTGTCCATATGCTACACAATGTAAAAAATCAGATAAAAATCGTACAGTAAGAATTAATGAAGAACTAACAGCCATGCACAAGGAAGTAATAAATAATCTTGAGAGTATTCATGGAGCACTTTTAAGAATGAATAGGTCTATTCAAGCAGAAGGTACTTTTGGAATAATGAAGAATGATCGTTGGTATAAAAGGATTGTACGTAGAGGAATTGAATCAGTAAGAATGGAAATATTTTTGGTATCTATTGGCCAAAACCTATATAAATATCATAACAAACAGATGAAACTCCAAAAGGCAGCATAACCCATCGAATAGGGTAGTCTACGGGGAAGGGGATTTGTGCTCATTTTTTCACACCCCCTGCCAGTAGTAGTAATGCGGTTGGCGGAACTATTCAATGCATCTTAAGATGCTTGCCAGTAATATGCCCTTTTAGGGCTGGTGCATACCACCAGTTCAACTGGTGGTTATGATTTTGTACTATTAAAATTTATAAATCTCATTAAGCCGCTTTATCTGAGAGGTCTTCTACATTGCTATAGATTTCTTCATCTAAAGAGTTTTCAGTTTTAGCAACAATTAAAGTACAGATATGGTCACCTGCTACGTTAATGGGTGTGCGGCACATATCGATAATATGGTCCACCCCGATAATAAGAGCCACTGCATCTAGTGGTAGATTAATTGAAGTAAGTACCATAGTCAGCATAACAGCACCTACACCAGGAACTGAAGCTGTACCAACAGATGCCAAAACAGCAGTAATAATAACCATAATATAATCGTTAAGTCCAAGAGAAATACCATACATTTGAGCAATGAAGACTACTGCAAAGCCTTGCATAATAGCTGTTCCATCCATGTTAATGGTAGTACCTAATGGCAATGTGAAAGAACAAATACTTGGATCTACACCAAATTGTTCCTCAGAAGTTTTTAAAGAAATGGGTAAGCTTGCACTAGAAGAAGCTGTTGAGAAGCACACGCTAAAGATTGGCATGAATTTCTTTAAGAAAATCATAGGATTTAACTTACCAAAGAAGAGGAGCATCCCTATATAAATGAGAACAAGATGTAGTCCTAAAGTGAAAATTGTACCCAATACATATTTAGCAAGTGGAAGGAGTGCAGAATAACCAAAGGTTGCAAAGTTTGAAGCAAGAAGGGCAAAAATCCCAAAAGGTGCAAACTTCATAACAACACTTACCACTTTAAGTAAAACTTCATTTCCAATTTCAAATAAGTTCACTAA
>JAEZKI010000303.1 GCA_023415525.1 Bacillota bacterium
ACAAGTACCCGTTTCCATATAGGGTTTCATTAAAGGTACACTTATGTACTTATCACCATATATCGCTTCCAACTGTTGTGTTGTCCCTGGAGAAAACCCCCATATTGCTGCAAAAAAGTGACCTTTCTCAAGATTCGGACCACCATAAAGGTAATCATTATCTAGATCGAAGTCCCTTAAATAACCTTTTAAATAATACTCATGCATAAGGCGATAAATCGCTATGGCTTCGTCTGTTGTAAACTGATTCACAGCTTTATAGTCTGCTATATTCTTTTTTACTGCACCAGGATAAAGCCCATTTAGTATGAATTCATATGGTGATAACCTTAAAAGTATATTATTATATCGATAATCGAAATCAAAAGCATCTATATAAGGCTCATTTTTCTTTATGGTGGCAAAAAAAGGCTCCATATCTTTAAGTGATTTAACTTGAGATAAATCCATGTTATACTTCTTTACTAGATCCTCTCTAACAAGCAAGCCATATTGTAAGGCTTTTTCTTTGTTACATGGGATAGCGTAAAGTTTTCCATTGATTTTAGCACCCTTTAAAAAATCCTCACCTAGTAAAGCCTTTGTCTTGGGTGCATAAGTAGGTAACGCCTCATCCAGATTCCAAAAAGCATCAGAATGGCTATAATAGTCATTGATCCAAGAGGATGTAAAACAAATATCAACATCTTCTCCTGACTTCAAAAATTCTTCTATCTTATTGGCATATTTTCCCCACTCATAACACATTAGCTTAACCGTACAATTTAGCTCTGTATGCTCCTCTATATATTCATTAATTGCTTTCTCAACTAATTCTGCATCTGTTTCCTGTCCACTTCCTACATAAATCCACCTAATCTCTACTTTCTTACTGGTATCTACTTTTGATTTTCCTACTTGAGTGGCAAAGAGACTTCCATTAAAGCTCATGCAACAGCTTAATGCTAACGCCAATAAACCCCACTTACCTAAAACTTTCCTCACATCCTTTTCCCCCTTATGTATTAGCTTTATTATCTATAATAACATATTTTCTTAATATTTTAAATAAATTGACAAATATGTTTAGCAATAATAAACAGCTAAGATTGGATCTATGTCGATACATTGGACATAAAAAGTTGAACTTTTTTATGCTACTTGAGTAGATCTGTCCTCATCTTGTATCTTAGCTTGATTTGCCTTGTGATTATATTTTTGGAACATATAAATATGTTTCTTCAGATACATAAACACACTAAAAGGCTTAGACCATAATGATTCTAAGCCTTGATATTAATAGGTTTTATTTAGGAAACTTCACTACAGTTTCAACGTGCCTTGGTAAGACAATAATGATGTCCTTAGTATATGGTATCCCTTTGGTGGAGGTTTTTCACTTTTTCATATTGTATTCTAAAGAAGGCTTACGATCTGCATTTTCCTTTTTTTTCTTTTCTCTTTCAATGGTTTGTAATGCTTCCGTTTTACTTCCAGTGGTGGATCGAATCGAGAAAGCAATGTTCACAATATGATCCGATATTCTTTGCAATGAAAACAGAACGGAATAAATACTTTTGGATACCTCCACAGGGTACATTCTTGAACTTAGGCGTACCACATGTTCGTTACGCGTAGAGGATATTAGTTTTTTTATTTCCTTGTGAAGGCTTGAAATTTTTCTGAAATTTTCGGTTCTACGCTCTGTAAACGCATCAAACCCTAAGTCGAACATTTCGGATATATGTCCGTAGATTTGGTTAAGCTCATCTTTGGTCTGATCTAAAAATTTTACTTCATTCACCTTCATATAGTTGGTTTCTTTTACCAAAAGTATCGCGTAGTCGCCCAGCCGTTCAATATCGTTTGTTACATGATGCAATCCTCCGATCAGTTTTTCGTCATCAGCGAATTTAGTAACTGATGAAATTTTGATGAAAAAGCTTGTGAGCTTATTTGTTAAGAAATCAATACGATATTCGACATCAGCAATTTTTTTGCTTTCACTCATATCTTCGTTGACCAATGAAGTAAAAGAACGATCGAGGTTCTCCTTTGCGAGAATCGCCATATCGTACAATTCCTTTAATGCTTGTTCAATGGCAACTGCGGGAGTTTGCAAGAAACGCTCATCAATATATGACAATTCTTCCAGATTCTGCTGCTTATCTTTCACCAAACTTGTCACTAAATTGATTAACGGATCGATAAATACGAGCAACACTAAGGTATAAAGAGTATTATAAATAAGGTTAAATGTTGCAAGGCTAAACTGGGGGTTTCCGGGGAACAGACTTTCAAATAGGTTGGTAATGGGTGTTCTGAAAAGCACCAGAATAATCGAAAATGCTGTCGCCCCAATTACGCTGGTAACCAGATGGAATAATGCGATACGTTTCCCATTGGCGTTCGTGGTCAGAGAGGCCATAATGCCATCGCTACAAGTTCCTATATTTGCTCCCATCACTAAGAAAAACGATTGATCTATATTGTGGATAACTCCTGTAGCCAAGAAAGCGATAAAAACGCCAGTTGCTGCTGTAGATGACTGTATGATGCCTGTAAACAGAATGCCTAATATCACCAGCAAGATGGGATTTTGCATGATTTCATATTTGAACACTTTAGAAAGTTGAATGC
>JAEZKI010000467.1 GCA_023415525.1 Bacillota bacterium
GGTGTACCTTTAAAGCCAAAAGCTTCTCGCATTTGATTTTCAATATAACGTTGGTAAGAGAAGTGCATCAATTCTTTATCGTTTACAAAAATTACAAAGGTAGGTGGCTTAACACTTACTTGAGTCATATAGAAGATCTTAAGAGGCTTACCTTTATCTGATGGTGGTTGATTCATAGCCATGGCTTCATAAAGCACATCATTTAATAAACCTGTACTTATACGCATCGTTTGATTTTGAGCAATGGTGTAAATCGTCTCAAATAATTTGGAAACACGTTGCCCTGTCTTTGCTGAAATAAATTGGCAAGGTGCATATTGCATATAAGCCAGTGTATTGGTAATGTCTTTTAAATAAACATTCATTGTCTTGTCATTTTTTTCAATATCATCCCACTTATTTACAACAATAACACAGCCCTTACCTGCTTCATGGGCCATTCCTGCAATTTTAGTATCTTGTTCTGTAATTCCCTCTGTGGCATCTATCATAATAAGGATAATATCTGCACGTTCAATAGCCGATACTGTACGAATAATACTATACTTCTCAATCGATTCTTTAATTTTGCTTTTTCTCCTCAAGCCTGCTGTATCAATTAAAGTGTACTTTTGACCATCTATCTCTACATCCGTATCTACAGAATCTCTCGTTGTACCCGCTATATCACTTACTATGACACGCTCTTCTCCAACAATACGATTGACTAAAGAAGACTTACCTACATTAGGTTTTCCAATGATGGCTACTTTAATGCGATCATCTTCTTCCGTTTCTTCTTCTTGCGGCTTAAAGTGTGAAACAATTTCATCTAACATATCCCCTAAATTTAGAGGCTGTCCCGCTGAAATAGGTACAGGGTCTCCTAAGCCTAAATTGTAAAACTCATACATACCCATTACTTGTTTGGTCATATCATCTACCTTATTAACGACAAGTACAACGGGTTTACGGGATTTACGAAGCATATTGGCCACATGCATGTCTGAGTCTGTTAAACCTGTTTTTACATCCACCAGAAAAACAATCACATCTGCTGCATCTATGGCTGCTTCTGCTTGCCTGCGCATTTGGCTTAAAATAATATCCGTGCTTTCTGGCTCAATTCCCCCTGTATCAATAAGTGTAAATTTATGGGTAAGCCATTCGACTTCTCCATAAATACGATCTCTCGTAACACCGGGCGTATCGTCTACAATAGAGGTTTTCGATTTGGTTAATCGATTAAACAAAGTGGATTTCCCCACATTTGGCCTCCCTATAACAGCTACAATTGGTTTACTCATCTTTATTTCTCCTTTAATTCTATAATTTTATCTAGCCATAAATCACCCTGATTAGGTAAAATTTCAATTGGCATATGAAGGGCATCCTGTAAGTTACTCACACTATAATCGTCTAGTAAAATCTCTTCACCACATTTTAGCATATTTTCAGCTAAAAATACGACTTGTCCTCTTTTTTCTTTTCCTTTTAGAGTGGCAATAATATCTTGTCCTGTTAAAAGGCCTGTTACTGTAATCTCTTCACCAAAAAAAGTATTAACAACAGGATAAACATGAAGGAGAATAGAAGGGTACTTCTCCCTTACTAAATGGGCACATTCTCTCATAAATTCATCCGTCAAACACCCTGTTACAATACTTGCCTCAAAGGGTTTATCACTTACTGTATATCTGTCACTCTCACTAAGGGCCTCTACCAACTCATGTCTAAACTTAGTAGCCATCCCTACCCCATTATCTAAAACAGGAAAGTCCTCATAGTCATCATAACTAGGCAATGGCACCTCTCCTTTAATATAAAATTCATCGGCGGCAAACACAAAGCGGGTGTTCATTTTTTCAAGATAGTACTTTTGCCATCTATGAATAATCTCTATAACGTGACGAGAAGCTTCCTTATCAAAGCCTTTTAAGTCAGCTAGTCCTTTTCTAAATTTAGATATACCTACTGGTACCACTGTAAGAGATAAAATATGGGGAATAAACTCACTTAAATCACGAATTGTTTGGTCTAACACCTCTCCATCATTAATCCCTTTGCAAAGCACAATCTGTCCATTAATTTCAATACCTGCTTCTATTAATCGTCTCAATTGATTGATGATCTCTCCTGCAAACCGATTGGTAAGCATTTTGGTCCTTACTTCTTTATCCGTTGCATGAATAGAAATATTAAGGGGTGAAAGATGGTACTTAATAAGTCTTTGTATATCTTCTTCTTTCATATTCGTTAAAGTAATATAATTGCCATTTAAGAAAGACATACGCCAATCATCATCTTTAAAGTAAACCGTCTCTCGCATATTAGGAGGAAGTTGGTCAATAAAGCAAAAGAGACATTTGTTTCGGCAACTAATCAGTTCATCCATTAAACTATTTTCAAAAATTAAACCTAGATCCTCTCCATACTCTTTGTCTATTTCAATGGCCCATTCCTCTCCATTTGCCTTTCGAATACATACCACAATTTCTTCATCAGCCATTAAATAACGGTAATCAAATACATCTTGTATCTTTTGTTCATCAATCCATAATAAGGTATCACCTGCTTCTATTCCTACTTCTTCAGCAATACTTTCAGGTACAACCTCTATAATCTTATGTTCTTTATATTTCAAGCTTACCATCTCCTTACTTCCCTAGGGCCATAAATCCACCTAATGTGCCACGTCTACCTTGTGTCTTACGATGTGAAAAGAAAAGTTGGTCATGACAGCAGGTGCAAAGCCCGCTTATTTCTATATTATGTTCCAGTATGCCTGAATTCATAAGTATCTGTTTATTACATTCCCATAAATCAATGATATATTTCTTTGAATCTCCTTTATAACATATAAAAGAAGTCTCACCAAAGGTGTCCTTAAAAATCTTAGCAACTTCCTCATCTACTTCAAAACAGCAAGGACCAATAGATGGACCAATAGCTACTTGAATAGCCTCGTAAGGAATATGTTCTTGTTCTACCCAGGACTCTACCATCTTTTTGCCAATTTTTCCCACCGTTCCTCGCCATCCTGCATGGGCCATTCCTACAATATCATAACCTGGCGCATAAAAAAAGAGGGGAACACAATCTGCAAAATGTGTAACAAGTGTTAGGCCCTTTTCACGGGTATATAAACCATCCATGCTCTCCCATTTATTTGGCCTACTCCACCCGTTTCCTCTCTCTGATGCCGTCACTTTGGCAATATGTGTCTCATGAACTTGCTTTGAGAGAACTATGGAAGAAGCCTCTACACCTAATGCCTTACATACTCTTCTATAATTTTCTCGTACCCTTTCTTCCTCATCACCCCGATTAAAACCTAGGTTTAATGTACCACAATCACCTTCACTAACCCCTCCATGCCGGGTCGTAAAGCCATGAATAAGCTGATTCTCCTCTTCCCATAAAGTAAACTTCAAATAAGTTACATCCTCTTGTGTAACAAAATTGTAAGGGGACTTTTTATGCATTGTTTTACTCCTTCTAGAAAGCTGCCTCAATATGGGTTATCTTATCTTCTAAAATCTCAATAATGTCAAACCTACAGCTTTTTTCATAACGATAATAATGTCTTAAATAAAATCGAGCTGTTAGCTCAATCCGTTGTTTCTTTTTATAATTAACTGCTTCTCTAGGATAACCATATAAACTATTTTTTCTATACTTTACTTCTACAAATATAAGGTTGTCTTCTTGCTCTGCAATAATATCAATTTCACCATAAGGACAATGAAAATTTTTTCCGAGAATCTTATATCCCTTTTCTTTTAAGTAACTGGCAGCTAATTCTTCGTATTGACTACCTATTGCTCTTTTATTGACGTGTTCCTTTTGTCTTTGCATAAAGTTTATCCATATCTCCTACAAATACCATGATCTTTGCTACCAACTCATAGAGTTCAGCTGGAATTTGATCACCTATTTCAATTTCTGTTAAGATTGTAGCCAGTTTGTCATCTTGGTAAACAGGAATAGCATGTTTTTCTGCCTCTTTTAGAATATTTTCTGCCACTATTCCCTTACCACTTGCTACAACAGTAGGTGCTGTCATTTTGTCAGTATAAGAAAGAGCTGCTGCTTTCTTTTGGTGCTTATATTTCATTTCATCACCTCATACTTTATAGTCCATATGATAAAAGTCGTATTCTCTAGGGATCTCCTCTTGTAACTTTTCTTCTTTTAGGTTGCCCCATAGGATACCTTGTACTGTAAAGCCTTCTTCCTCTATGATTTTTTGAAGTTGAGGTAAATAGGCTGTAAGATGGTCCTTAACAGCCTTTTCTTCAACTTTTAATTGAAGTAAAAGAGACTTTTCTTCCTTTTGAATATGTATCTCTATATTATGAAGATGGGGAAAGTCTAGTGCCAGTACAATGTAAAGGGATTGACTCTTTTTACTTTTTCCCTTTTTAGGCTTGAAGAAATAAACTTCTCCCTGTACTTGCTTTTCAGGTGTCGTAATAGGAAAAAGATAATATTGTCCTTCTACATTGGCTTGCCTAAGGACCTCTAAGGGTGGCTTCATACTTTGGAGCAATTCCTTATCCCCCTGGGATAAGGAGGCTTTTTCTAATGTCTTTGCTAATTTCCCTAAAACCTCATAGGTTTCTGCTAGCTTAGGCGCTTCTTTTTTTATCTCTTCACTTCCCTCCATTTGGAAAGAAATGTTCTTTTCAAAAAGACTTGAGATTGCTTTTTTTAATAAAGTAGGGTCCTTCTCAACCCATTGGCTGACTTTTGACAAAAACTCTTTATCGCTTAATACTTCCTTACCTTCTTGCCTAGTCTCTGCTAAAAGGCCTTGAGATAACGTCCTAGATTCTTCACTACCTTCTAGAGAAACCGTTGCTCTTTCTCCTCCTTTAGCAGAAAGGGCTTGCTCTCCCACTTCAGAAGGTATTGATAATCCTTTTGAAGACTGTGTTTGTTTTTGAAAATCTTCTAGAAGTTTACCTAAATTTTCAGGTGATTCAGATGTACCTAATACTTCAAAGATTTCTTTTAAAACTAGGGGTTCCTTCACCCCATCTAACAACGTTTTAAAGGTATCCACCATTTCCTTAAGCCCACCTGATTTTAATTGGGCCAAAGCTTCTCCTTTTCCTTCTACTGGAATCTGCCCAACCTCTGCAAAATTAGCAAGCACCTTGGTAGGTAACTCGAAATGTTTGGCCAAACCATAAGCTTTTAATAAAACTTCTTTAGAAAGGGGTAATTGTTTTTGCATAAAATCACTAATTAAATCTTGCATTTTTAATTGATTAGGAAGCTTTAATTCCTGAAGGGTTTTTTCTACAACTGGTAGCTCCGTCTGAGACTGCCCCAAAGGCTTTAAAATACATTTTCCTTGTTCTTTAGCTTGTACACTAAAGGCTAATAACTTACCAAGCTCCACCTGCCCCTCTAAATCAATAGGCAGACTAAGGCCCATCTTAAGCTGTAGGAGTAACCTTCCCGACTCTTGCTTAGTAACAATACCTTCTAATACATCGCCTGGATTTAGTTGCGTCAAAAACAACTCTCTTGCTTGTTGAAGCATACGAGAGTTGGGACCTACTGTTGATTGGCCTTTATTCAGTTGACTCATTAGTTCTTGAAATACGGCTGTTGAACTTATCAAACTATCCCCTCATTTTTTAAAAAAGATCGGCGGTGAAGTGGTGTCATGCCTAATGTATGAATAGCTTCATAATGCTTAGCACTACCATACCCTTTGTTGTTTTCCCAGTCATAGCCAGGATACGCTTTGGTATATTCTCGCATCATACGATCACGGGTCACTTTGGCTATAATACTAGCTGCTGCAATAGCTGCACTTTTGTCATCCCCTTTTATTAAGGCCTCTTGGGGTACTGATACGTTAGGAATGGTTTTATCACCATCTACTAAAATAAAGTCATAGGGAATCTCTAAATAACTTAGGGCCCTACGCATGGCTTCAAAAGTTGCTTGTAAAATATTAATTTCATCAATCACTTGAGCTTCTACGATCCCTATACCTATACCAAGAGCCTGCTCTTTAATGGCTTCATAAAGTGCCTCTCTTTTCTCTTCGTTTAATTTCTTAGAATCCTTTACACCAATAAGCTTTGCCTCTGGTGGTAAGATGACTGCTGCTGCCACAACTGGCCCTGCTAAAGGACCTCGACCTACTTCATCAATTCCTACTAAAGTTAAGGCATTTTGGTGATAAGTGGCATCTTTTGCACACCTAGCTTCCCATTCTTCTTTTTCCCTTTTTTCCTCAGCAAGCCTCTTTTCATACTTTTGCACTAATTTAAGAACACCTGCTCGTTCATCCTGTCGATAGGCTTCTAATGCGGCCAGAAGACTTTCTCCACTTAAAGCTTTTAGCTTATAATCTATTTCTGATATTTTCATTATTTCTCCTATCTCAATAGCCCTATTTGATTAAAAGGATAAACCTTTATCCAGCCTTTTCCATATATCTTATCTCGACTTATGGCACCTATATAGCGACTATCTAAACTGTGTAAGCGGTTATCACCCATTAAAAAATAGTCATTATCTCCTAATTTATAAGGAAAAATCATAGCTGCATTATGGGCTACCTCCGAAATACCTTCACTGGCTAAATAGGCTGTCTCATCCAATCTTTGATTATTAATATAAACATTTCCTTCTCTAATATCTACAACATCCCCAGGTTCACCTATAACACGTTTGACCCAGTTTTCATCTCCCTGCCTAAAAACAACAATTTCTCCTCTTATAGGATCACGATAATAATAAGGTAAGAGATTGGTCAAAATATGGTCATGTTCATTGATAGTTGCTATCATGGAACCTGTAGGGATTTCATTATGACTTATAATAAAAGTTACCATCAGTAAAGCTAGCAAAACAGCTAGTACTAACTCCTTAATAAATTCTATCCCCTTCTTAACTTCATTCATTTCTTTACCCCCTTACTCAACCTATCTAAGAGTAAATAGCTTTTCTACTTCACTACCCCTATCTTATTAAAAGGATAAATGGATAAACCTGCTTTTGCAAAAATACTTTCTCTTGGGATAGCTCCAAAGTAACGACTATCTTTACTTTTCTTTCGGTTATCTCCCATCATAAAATAATACCCTTCTGGGACTTTATAGGGAAAAGTAAGCTTAGAATCTGAAAAAAGGTAGGTACTCTCTTCGGATTCCACATAATGCGCCTCATCTAATACTTGACCATTAATATAAACTTTTCCACCTTGAATCATAATCACATCTCCAGGAACGGCAATAACCCTTTTAATAAGATTCTCTCCTTGCCATTTAAAGACAACAATCTCTCCCTGTTTAGGATTTCTATAATAATAAGGTATATGATTAACAATCAAATGTGTACCTGGATAAATAGTGGGAATCATTGATCCTGTAGGAACTCTTGTGTGACTGATAATAAAGCAAGATAATAGTAGGGCTGCAAATACTGCTAGTAGAGGTTCCTTTACTCCTTCAATTACTTTTTTAACTGTGTACTCTGCATTTCTCAAATCAGCCACTCATTTCTTTTCTTTATTTATTTTAAACTTCCTATTTGATTTAAAGGATAAATTTTTATCCATCCTTTACCATAAATTTTATCTCGCTTGATAGCTCCAATGTAACGGCTGTCCCCACTCTCTGGTCGGTTATCTCCCATTAAAAAATATTCGTCTTCTGCTACCTTATAGGGAAAAGTAATAGCCGTGCCATGAGTTGGGTCAGAAATGCCTTCACTGACTAAATAAGCCGTTTCATCTAATTTTTCATCATTAATATAAACATTCCCTTCTCGAATGTCTACAACATCTCCAGGCTCACCAATCACACGCTTCACCCAATTTTCATTCCCTTGTTTAAAAACAACTATTTCTCCCCTTACAGGATCACGATAGTAATAAGGTAATAAGTTAACAAGTATATGATCTCCTACATTAATAGTATCCACCATAGAAACAGTTGGAATCTTATTATGACTCATAATAAAAGAGGTAAATAATAAAGCCAGTAAAATGGCTAATACTAATTCCTTAACAAATTCAATACCTTTTTTTGTCTGATTAATATAATGTTCCATCATTATCCTTCTTTCTATTTAATGGCAGGGCCTTCTACAGTAATACGTCCCCATTTGCCTCCTCTAAATTCGTCGATAATAATTTGAGCTGTTCTTAGCTCATCTATTTCACCACCTGCTTTAATAAGTCCTCTTTTTAAGGCAATAGCTTTGAATGATTCATAGACATCTTCTTGTAAAGTAACATTATAACGTTCCTCAATCTTACTTTTAAACTCGTGAGTACCTAATTCTAAAAGGGAGATGGCAAGTTCTCTATTGTCTAATATATTATCATTAATAGAACCAATATAGGCTAGATTCTTAGCTACTTGTTGATCCTCAAACTTTGGCCAAAGTATACCGGGCATATCTAAAAGCTCAAAGCCTTTCTTTATCTTAACCCATTGCTTTCCTCTTGTTACACCTGGCTTATCCCCTGTCTTGGCACTTGCTTTGCCTACTAGAGAATTAATAAAAGTGGATTTCCCCACATTAGGAATCCCTACAATCATGGCACGAATAGGACGATAAATACGTCCTCTTGCCTTATCTCTTTCAATCTTCTCACGCATCATATCGTCTGCTACTTTAATTACATCCTTAATCCCTTTTCCACTGGTTGCAATAATAGGGATAACCTTAATATTTTGACCACTATACCATTTAATCCATTCTTCTGTCAGCTTTTCATCTGCTAAATCCGCTTTGTTTAAAATAATAAGTCGCATTTTATTGGCCGCTAGCTTATCAATATCTGGATTTTTTGTACTATAGGGTGCTCTTGCATCTAATAACTCAATGACAATGTCTACAAGTTTAATATTTTCTTCAATTAGTCGCTTTGTTTTGGTCATATGACCTGGATACCATTGTATATTCATGCTCTCACCTTTATTATTTCTATATTTATTGTCTTCATTTTCGTCATAAAGCATAATGCTTCACCTCTATTATATGCATTTCAAGCTGTTCTCACAAGTCAAATGCTCTAAATAAGGTGATAATAAAAAAAGGACTATGAAAGTCCTTTTTTAACTATTTAATAAGTTCTTTTACTTTTGCATTCTTACCTACACGGTCACGTAAGTAGTTAAGTTTTGCACGTCTTACTTTACCTAAACGAACAACTTCAATCTTTTCAATATTAGGTGAGTGAAGAGCCCATGTCTTTTCAACGCCAACACCATAAGACATTCTTCTTACTGTGAATGTTTCACGAACACCACCGTTTTGTCTTTTAAGAACAATCCCTTCAAACATTTGGATACGTTCTCTTTGTCCTTCTTTAATTTTAGCATAAACACGTACTGTGTCACCTACATTAAATGAAGGTACTTCTGCTTTAAGTTGTGCATTTTCAATTTCTCTAATAATTGGGTTCATAATATATTCTCCTTTTTTCTAAGATGTTCTTAACACCATTGTGACAGAGGACCATCCTTAATAACATTATGCATTATAACATGTCTAACCTTATTTAGCAACTTTTTTTGCATAGTCTTTTAAAAAAGCTTTTTCTTTTTCTGTGAGTTGAGCTTTTTCCAGCAAATCAGGACGTTTATGATAGGTGTCTAATAGTGATTGTTGGCGACGATAGGCCTCAATCTTTTTATGGTCTCCAGATAATAGAATGTCTGGCACAGCTTTCCCCCTAAAAACAGCTGGTCGCGTATAATGAGGGTATTCCAGGAGACCTTCACTAAAAGATTCTTCTTCAAAGGATTCTTGTTTTCCTAATACGCCTGGTACTAAACGTACAATGCTATCCACCATGACAAGAGCAGCTAATTCACCACCTGTTAGGACATAATCTCCAATGGATACTTCATCTGTTACAATTTCGTCTAATACCCTTTGGTCCACCCCTTCATAATGCCCACATAAAATAACCACATGCTCTTCCTTTGAAAATTCTTGAGCCAGTTCTTGACTCCATGTTTTTCCCTTAGGGGTAACATAGACTACCCGTGTAGGCTTAGAGGTATTAGAAGCTTGTATATGCTCAAAACAATTATAAATAGGTGCAGCCATCATTAACATCCCTGCTCCACCACCATAAGGATAATCATCTACCTGGGAGTGCTTATTTCCTGAAAAATCACGAATATCGATGGCTTCTAATTCTATTTCATTATTTTTCTGGGCACGTCCCATAATGCTATAATTTAGCATCGTATCCACGGCCTCTTTAAACAATGTCATAATCGTTATTTTCATAAATCTTCAAGCCCCTTTAATAGTTTAACTGTTA
>JAEZKI010000070.1 GCA_023415525.1 Bacillota bacterium
ACCTATTGTCATCTTATTGGTAGTCCTTTTAGCAAGGGCTGATGCTGCTTTTTATGGAGTTATTTCAAAGGTTATTAAAGGGCTTCGTTTTGATGGAGGAGTATGGTTATTTAAGCTACCTTTTATGATTTTTTTCTTTTTTATTTTTACAAGCTACTTTTATGGCCTTCAATATGAAAAGGCAGCATTAGGAATAGAAAAGAAGAAGCTAGCAACAAGACCTTGCCTAGACTTTATTGTAGTAGGGACAGTAGCCACATTATTTTGCTTAGTTTATATTGTATTTTGCTTTTCTCAATTAGCTTATTTCGTTTCTGCTTTTAGTGGGGTTTTACCAAAGGATTTTACATACGCAGAATATGCCAGAAGAGGTTTTTTTGAGACAGTGCCATTAACACTCTTTAATTTAGCCATGCTCTTTGTTTTAGCCTATATGAGTAAGTGGGTAGAAGGGGGTAAAAGAAAATTTATTAAAGGAGTTATGACCCTTATTACAGGCTTTACGTTATTTCTTGTCATTAGTGCCCTATCTAAAATGGGTATGTACATGCAAGAATACGGTTTAACTCTAAAAAGACTATATGTAGCCTGGTTCTTAAGTCTTATCATTGTCATTACCATCATTTTATTTGCCAAACTCTGGTGGGCAAAAGTAAATGTCTTAAAAGCCATCTTTATCAGCTTCACTATCATGTATCTAGGTCTCAATTACTTCGATGTAGATTACAGAGTAGCCAAACAAAATATCAGCTTATATAAAACACAAGGGACAAATAGCATGGGGTATTGCTACAATCTGAGCGTCAGCGCAGTAGAACCCATTAACGCCCTCATAAAAGAAGCCCCAGAACTAGCCCACAATGAAGAAATGCAATTTTGGATGACCCGCTGGGAAACTCAGCTAAAATCAGAAAAATGGCAATCCTGGAACCTAGCCAGCCACAAAGCAAAAAAAAGCCTTAAGTAAAATTAAATCTTTTGTATTTTCTCTTCCCCACGGCACCCACCTAAAATAAAAATAGAGGCATGCCAAAGCATAGCTGAGAAAGGCAGGGGCTCGCTGCAAGCTACATTGGATCCGAGCTTAGTGATTCTTAATGAAATGTGCCTTATGGCCTTTAGCGAAGGTGTCTGAGTACAGCGAGTTTCGAGCGTTCATAAGGCACATGAATTTAGAATCACTTAGCAAGGTGACACAGTAGCTGGAAGCGAGCCCCTGCCTTTCTCAGCGGCCTATTTAACAACTCCTATTTTTCTTTTAATATTTCTTCTATTTGAGCTTTTAATTGTTTAGCTTCTGGACATAAGAGAAGGAACCAGCAGTGCATCATATGAAGGCCTTCGATGTAGTTGATTTCCACGCCTTCTGATTTTGCACGTTCAGGGAACTTTTTGGTATAGACGTAGGTGACATCATCAGTACTGGCAAAAACACTAATTTTACCGAGACCTTTAAGAGGACCATTAAAAGGGCTGATAAGATAGTGATTAATGTCATAGGTTTTACCAGCCCACCATTTGCCTAATGTTTCAAGACAGGGCCAATCTAAAAAAACATCTTTTTTGGTAATCTCTTCTGCCAAAGCTTGATCCTCTGGTGAAAAAGGAGCGTAGTTGAGAGCAGGAGAGAGTAAGATAATATTTTTAGGTTGAGGTAAATTTTTTTCAAGAAGGTATTGAGCAAAGCCTAAAGCAATGGTTCCGCCTGCAGAGTCACCAGCAAAAGAAATTTGACTAGAAGGCATTTGAGTAAGCATTTTTTGATAAAGAGCAAGGAGCATAGAGTAAGTTGGTTCACAAGAATGTTCAGGAGCTAAAGGATAAATAGGAATGATTACAGTAGCTTGTACTTTATCAGCATAAGATGCAAAAATATCAAAGCTCATACCCAATAATTCTAGGAAAAAGCCGCCACCGTGGATATAGAGAAGCATTCTTTCACTTTTACCACTCTTAGGGGAAATGATATAATAGGTTTGACCTTCAATAGTATCTTGAGTAATGTTGTATTTCTTATACATTCCTTTTGAAGGTGCAAAGTGAGTAGGTCGGAATTTTTTAGCTACAGTAGCTTCTAAAGTGGCACCAGATTGGCTAAAAACCTTTTTGATGCCAATTAATTTGATAATGGATGTTTGAAATTTAAAACTAAGACTCATTTTAATCTCCTTTTTGATTGATAATATTTAATATTTATATTATACATTAAATTTTAAATTTTAAAATAATTTACGATAGTTAAGATATAGAGTTTGGATATATTCCATTTTCTAGGTAGAAATATTTTTTGACACAAAAAAGGGTGCAGGATAGTATGTCCTGCACCCTTTTTACAAGTAAAAAATAAGTAGCTATTTAAATAAGGCTGATGGTTTCATCTAAGCCTAGCATAATATTCATATTCTGAACAGCAGCACCTGAAGCTCCTTTTCCAAGGTTATCAAGGCGAGTATACAGTAGAATTTGCTCATCATTTCCAAAGACAAATAGTTCAGCATTATTGGTATCGTTACAAGCAATTGGATTGAAGAAATTAGAATCTAAGCATTTAGTCGCGTCAAAAGGCATGACCTTCACAAAATTTTGCCCCTTATAGTAATCAGATAAAAAACTATGAACATCTTGAGGCGTAAGCTTTTTATCCAGAAGACGCGTATGAAGAGGGGTAGCTACAGCCAGCCCTTTATAATAACTACAAATAATAGGAGCAAAAACTGGGGCAAATTGTAAGCCAACTTTTTGTTGCATTTCAGGAACATGCTTGTGAGTCAAACCTAAGCCATAAGGACGGGGACTCTTATGATAGGGATAAAGTGAATCGCAGTTAGGGTCTTCATATTCAGCAATAGTAGCTTTCCCAGCACCACTATAACCAGAAAGGCCATGAGAAGTAATAGGATAATCATTAGGAACCAGTCCTTCTTTTACAAGAGGATAAAGAGGTAAAATAAAGGCACTGGCATAGCAACCAGATACAGATGTACGTGTAGAATGTGAAATGGCTTCCCTAGCCTCTGTACTCAGCTCAGGAATACCATAGGCCCAATTGGGATTGGTACGGTGAGCAGTACTGGCATCAATAATCTTTGTATGGGTATTATCTGAGTCAACAAGGGTAACAGCTTCTATAGCAGCAGCATCAGGTAAACAGAGAAAGACAATATCTGCCTCGTTGATAAGGGCTTTTCGTGCGCTCATATCCTTGCGTTTTTCCTCTTCAATTTTTAAGATATCTACATAAGGGTGGTGAACAAGGCGTTCATTAATCTTTAGACCAGTAGTTCCAGCTTGACCATCCACGTAGACTTTATATTTCTTCGTTTGCACATAATCACTTCCTTATGAATAATAATTTAAATTTACTTATAATTATGCATTATATCATTGTTTTCTAATTATTTCAACTAATATTGAGGACTAGTGATAAAGAAGGTACAGATTTCAGCACATTTTCAAAGGTATGATAAAATTCTCATAAAGATAACAGGTTAAATATTTAACAGAGCTACCAGTATAGGCTTACTGATTTTATAGCAACTGGGATACTCATTCAAGTGATTTGGAGTCTAAGTAGTCATCTTACTTATTTTTATGCAATCTAAAAGAATCTGTTTAAATAAGGCTAACGGTTTCGTCTAGGCCCAGCATAATATTCATATTTTGAATAGCAGCACCAGAGGCTCCCTTTCCAAGGTT
>JAEZKI010000074.1 GCA_023415525.1 Bacillota bacterium
GGTGTACAAGTTGTGGCATTGGTCCCTTCAACAGGGCCAGTCCCCCCACCAATCATGGTCGTGACGCCTGAATAAAGTGCGGTTTCAATTTGCTGAGGAGAAATGTAGTGGATATGGGTATCAATACCACCAGCAGTGATAATAAGTCCTTCAGCAGACAGAGCTTCAGTAGAGGCACCAACTACCATACCAGGGGTAATGTCGTCCATAATACTGGGATTTCCTGATTTACCAATGCCTACAATTTTACCCTTTTTAATACCAATATCCGCCTTTACAATTCCCGTATAATCGATGATAAGAGCATTGGTAATAACCAGGTCAAGAGCACCCTCTTCACTGGTTATAAGAACAGATTGGCCCATGCCATCCCGCATACTCTTGCCCCCACCAAATTTGATTTCATCCCCATAGTGGGTATAATCTTTTTCCACTTCTATAATAAGCTCGGTGTCTGCCAGTCTGACTTTATCACCTTTGGTAGGGCCGTACATCATGGCATATTTTTTTCCTGAGATTTTGCAACTCATTAGCGTTCCTCCTCTTGTAAAAAGCCTCTTAAGCGTGCATGTTCCATGGCAGCAGTAAGAGTTGCCTCAGAGACTTGACCTCTTGTTAAATCATTAAAGCCAAAGACTCGCCTTTTGCCACCAAGTGCCACAAGTTGCACTTCTTTTTCTTCACCTGGTTCAAAACGAACAGAGGTGCCAGAAGGAATATCGAGACGGAAGCCAAAGGTACTTTTTCTATCAAACTTTAAATAACGATTGGTTTCAAAAAAGTGAAAATGAGAGCCCACTTGGATGGGACGATCCCCCATATTGGTGACTTGAAGGGTTTGGGTGTGTTTGTCTGCATTGAGTTCAATTTCATCATTACAAGAAATAATTTCGCCTATTTTCATGGATATACCTCCTATTGAATGGGGTCGTGGACCGTTACTAACTTAGTACCATCTGGAAAGGTGGCTTCCACTTGAACATAGTTCACAAGATCAGAAACACCTTCCATACAATCACTGGCTTTTACAATGTGCTTGCCTAATTGCATCAATTGGGACACTTCTTTACCATCACGAGCCATTTCCATAAGCTCAGAGCTAACTAGGGCGATGGCCTCAATATAATTCAGTTTGACACCGCGATTCTTACGTTCTTTAGCAACTTCACCTGCTAGATGGAGCATTAATTTTTCCTGCTCTCTAGGATTTAATTTCATATGCATTCTCCTATCTTTTGTGTGCTATTTTTACTTGACATTGCTAAACAATATATTTACTAGAATGCGCAAAAATTTGAAGTTAATTCATAAAAATATAAAGTTTTAATAGCTATAGTAGCAGGAAGAAGAAGATATAGATAGGGGATACCCCACTAATAAAAATCACATATTTATCCCACAAATCTCCCATACCTAAACAATATTTAGGGTTTATGATGAAAGGAGATAAAAAATAGTTGTTTTTCAAACAACAAAAAATAAGTCAGAAATAGTGAGTGGTTGTGAGTATGAAGAGACAGAGAAAGTACACTACAGAATGGATAAAGATTGAGGGAATGACTTGTGTAAGCTGTGAAAGGAGAATAGAAGGTCAATTAAAGCAAACAAAAGGAGTCATGCGTGCTAAAGTAAGTTATCCCCATAATCACGCTGAATGCTTGTATGATGAAGAGCTTATATCCTTAGAAGAAATAGCACAGATTATTGAAAAAATAGGGTATACGGTCATAAAAAAGGGAAATAAACTTAGTAAAATAGGTCACTTAACTAAAATAGTGGGAGTGATGCTTATTCTCTTTGCTTTTTATGGGATATTGAAGGACTTTGGGTTTCTCAATTTCTTTTATCTTTTTCCAGAAGCCAAAGAAAAGATGAGCTATGGCATGCTACTTATAATAGGACTTTTGACTTCTGTTCATTGCGTGGCTATGTGTGGGGGCATTAATTTGTCACAATGCATACCATCTAGTTCACAGGCCTCTAGTAAGAAGCAAAAATGGCAAACACTCCGACCTAGCTTTCTATACAATTTAGGAAGGGTTCTTTCTTATACGGTAATGGGAGGGCTTGTTGGAGGAGTAGGATCTGTTATAAGCTTTTCAGAAAATGCAAAAGGACTTGTTCAGATTATAGCTGGTTTATTTATGGTAATAATGGGACTGAACATGCTAAATATTTTTCCTTGGCTTCGTCAGTTCAATATAAGAATACCCAAGGTTTTGACTCAAAAACTATATAGTAATCAAGAAAGTAATAGTTCTTTATATATAGGGTTATTAAATGGGCTAATGCCATGTGGCCCCCTACAAGCTATGCAATTATACAGCCTTTCAACAGGAAGTATGCTTAAAGGGGCATGGGCAATGTTTTTATTTAGCTTAGGGACAGTTCCTTTAATGTTTGGAATAGGGGCCTTGTCTTCACTACTTAGTAAAAAGTTTACCCATAAGCTCATCGTCATAGGTGCTATTTTGGTTGTACTTTTAGGTGGAGGAATGTTCAGTAGTGGACTGAGTTTAGTAGGGATAAAGGTTTCAAATAGTGGAGGGACTAGTAACAAGAGTGTGGTACATAGACTGAATGGCGTTCAAATAGTAGAAAGCAAATTAGCTTCAGGTGAATATCCGACTATTGAAGTGCAAGCAGGTATACCTGTCAGATGGGTCATTACTGCTGAAAAAGGAACAATCAATGGGTGCAATAATAGAATCTTTATTCCAGAGTATGGCAAAGAAGTACAATTTAAAGAAGGAGAAAATACAATAGAGTTTACCCCTAGAGAAGAAGGTGAGTACGTATATAGCTGCTGGATGGGGATGATAAGAGGAAGTATTCGCGTAAGAAATGAAGAATAAACAATAAATGAGAAGGAGAGAGCAAAGATGAGTAAATATAAGCAGAAAAAGGATAATCATTTTAAAAGGAAAAAGAGCAATCATTCTACAAGTAGGGTATATATAGTGATGGGAGTAATAGGTTTAGTACTCATAATAGGGGCCACATTTTTTAAGACACAAAGTAATAAAAATGAGGATAAACCCAAAGAAAATGTGGTAGTATTAGAGGGAAAGGATTTAGTTATACCTATTAATGAAATCACAAATGAGGCAAGCTTTTATCCTGTAGAAATAGAGGGTGTGGACTTAGAAGTATTAGCCATCAAGGCAGCGGATGGATCAATTCGTACAGCTTTTAATACCTGTCAGATTTGTTATAGTTCGGGTAAAGGATATTATGTACAAGAGGGAAATGAACTTATTTGTCAAAACTGCAGGAATAGATTTTCGCCAGAGCAAGTAGAGGTAGTTAGTGGTGGCTGTAATCCCGTTCCTATCTTCCCAGAAGATAAGAAGGTAGATGATACGCACCTTACGATTTCAAATACATTTTTGAAAGAGGCAACAGGTATTTTTGAGAATTGGAAAGAAGCTTATTAAAAAGAGTAGGACAAGCTAACAAGTAAGGTGGGTGTAAGTTAGGATCACTTAAAAAGCGATCTGCAATTAGAAGTTATATATAAGGGGATTTATAGAATGAAGCAAAAAATGAAACTTAATCAGCAGCTTATAATAACATTGGTGGTTCTCATGCTAGGGAGTATCCTAGCTTTTGGGGTGGTATTGCCTATTAGTATTAAATACTTTATAGATCACAAGAATTTTAATATACTTGTTAGCGAGCAAAATGAGCTACTTAGATTAGGAAAATACTATAATACTTCAGAGGGTAAGAAAAATGGGGTCTATCATCTTCAATATGATACAGATCATCATCTTGTTATGGATCAAACAGATGATGACCTTATTCACCATCTATTAATGTATCCTAAATTTTTTACCCAGCTAGAAAAAGAATGTGACCAACAAAAAAAACAGGTAAAGATGAGTCAATTTATTGCTGATAGGGAGATCATTTATTATATTATTGATCAGACAAAATCAGGTGACAAAGTTATTTCCTACAGCATAGACACGGGTAATCAATATTTATCCCACCAATTATTTATAACCACATTAATTATTATTATTGCTACATTAACTATCATTTTAGTAAGCTTCTTTAAATGGAACAATCGGTTTATCAATCATTTAAAGCAGATTCAACACCAGTTAGATCGTATAGGAGATGGTCAACTAGAAGATAGTATTCGTATGAATGAAAGCACCTTGGAGTTTCAAGAAGTGATGGATTCCTTAGAGCATATGAGAAGAAAACTTTATGAAAATGAGCAGACTAAGAAAAGAATGCTCCATAATATATCCCATGATTTAAAAACGCCTATTGCAGTTATTAAGAATTATTCAGAGGGTATTCTAGATGGTGTTTATCCTTATGGTGATGTGGAGCAAACGGCCTATGTTATTTATAGTCAAGCAGAGAGGCTAGAAAAAAGAGTACAGGGCTTATTGTATTTAAATCGATTAGAATATTTGAGAAGCCAAAATGAAAGCTATAGTGAATTTGCTATAGATGAACTACTTCAAGAAGTCATAAGCTATATGTTTGACCAAGATATGCTTATCACTATACAACAGGATATCCTACCTCAAAGGTTTAGAGGTGATCAAGAAAAATGGCGTATTGTACTAGAAAATTTGCTTGATAATGCCAAGAGATATGCAAAAAATCAGGTGAGTATTAAGCTGACAGACCAAAAGTTATGCATCTTTAATGATGGGGAAAACATAGAAGAAGCTCTAGCAGGAAGTCTATTTGAGCCTTTTGAAATAGGTAAAGAGGGGATGTCCGGTTTAGGACTGGCTATTGCAAAAAGAACTGTCAATATGTATGGCTATGACATCACCTATGAAAATGCCGAACCAAAGGGGGTAACTTTTATCATTTATAAGGATGGGGAAAACAATGAGTAGTATTGTTGCATTAATTGAAGATGAGAAAAACTTAAGAGATATTATAAAAAGTTATTTAGAAAAAGAAGGCTATAAGGTACAGGCTTATGAAAGCGTAGAAGCTGTAGAGGATTTAAATGAAGAAGTTCATCTATGGATTTTAGATTTGATGCTACCTGGTAAAAGTGGCTTTGAAATGATGGAAAGAATCAAGAAGGAAACAGCAAAAGTCCCCATTATTTTAATTTCAGCAAGAGATCAAGATTTTGATAAGATTATGGGACTTGAGAAAGGTGCAGATGATTACATTGCTAAACCATTTTCACCTAAAGAATTAGTCCTTCGAGTAAAAAGAATATTGGATAGATGTTATCAAAAAGAAGAAAGCATCACTTTAGCTGGCTATACCATTGAATTAATGACTCATAAAGTATACGATAAAGGGGAGCTAGTGGACTTATCCAATAGAGAATATAGATTACTTTTGCTTATGTATAAGAATAAAGAGCATCCACTTACTAGAAATGAGATACT
>JAEZKI010000125.1 GCA_023415525.1 Bacillota bacterium
TTGGAAACATCGCATTTTCTGAGATAAAGATCTGGATCTGATAGGTCCAGCTTCTCAATTTGCCTTGCAGCTGCAACAACTGTACAGCCTTTTGTCAGCAATATTTTTAACAATTCAAGGCCAATACCAGAGGATGCTCCGGTGATAACTACTCTCTTCCCTTCTAGTTTCATGCTCTAATACCCCTTTCTATTGATTGCTAATATATATGTACCTAATTTTTCTATAAAATCCTCTGTTTCTAACCATAATACGTCATTAGAACTATACTTTCAATGTGCCTTTGGACAAAGTGAGAAACTATTTGGCATTGATAGGAGAATGTACCCCTAGAGGTGAATTATACTGTTTACCTATGTATATTAAACTACTTATAATAGCTTCGATAGAATTCTCCTCTCTTTAATTTTATAATATATGGGGGTTCATGCGTATTAGCTAGCTTGTTTTTGATGTTTAGTGCAGTGCCTTGATTCTATTATGCAATAGGCAGCACCAATACCATAAATAAGAGCCATGCCCATACCAAATTCTGAAGTAAAATATCTCGTCTTATCGGTGTCTACTGTCATGACATCAAACACTTGTTGAATAAAAAGGTTGTGACTTGCGTGAAATACTGCAGCAGTCCATAGGCTTCCTGATTGTATTTTTATCCATACAGTGATAAAAGTAGAAGCTATTATAGCAATCAATATACATATTAAGTTATACCAAAGAGGAGTGCTGGGATTATTGTAGCTTGAGAAAATAATGATTGGACAATGCCAGATAAACCAAATCACTGCTAAAACCAAGGATGTCTTAATATAGGAATAGCCTTTCAAGAGTTCTGTAGTCAAAAAGCCTCTCCATCCTATTTCTTCTCCTAGTGCTGCAAAAAGATTGACTAGGAACAATATAGTTGGGATATTGATGATAATCTTGCTAATAGGTGCATTATATAACTCAATAAGGCGCATCCATGAAACGCCTCCGAGTTTTGTCACCCAAACAATACCATAAACTATTAAGCAACTTACTAATGGGATTATAAAACTTACCGCAAGATACTTTACCTTTCCACCTCTCCACCCAAATCCTTTAATATTCCTGTTAAATAATAATTGTGTGATGATTGCACTAACGGCTGGTATCCACATCAAGCCTATGTTAGTCAAGACAGTCATAGTCCCGCTAATAATCACATAATAAGGTATTAATGATAAAGCAAAGGTGATAATCAGGAAGGTCATTATTTTTTTCCTATTTATTCTCATTTCTACAGCTCCTTTTTTTAGATGAATTATCTATCTAAAACAGTATAGCTGATCAACTTTAACCCTCATTAAATAGAACCTAAATATAACCTTAAATTCTATTTAGCTCTAAAGCGTTATTTCAAAAAGCGTTTTATGCTTAGTATCACTTGTTAATAGGATATTACCTCCATGCCTCTCTATGACTTTTTTTGTAATAGCAAGTCCAAGACCACTGCCTTTAGATTTTTTATCCTCTGACCTTATAAAAGACTCAAAAACCTTATCTTTAATTCCTTCTTCAATACCTGTGCCGTTATCTCCAATTTTCAGGAGTAAAGATTTACCTTGAGAATAGCATACAAGCTCAACTGTTGTTCCTGCTGTGTTATAAATCAAACTATTCTGCAAGATATTGCAAACAGCCCTTTTCATAAGGTTATGATCAAATTTCAAATAGATAGGTGTTTCACTCATGTTAACTTCCAAGTTAAAGCCTAAGTTATTAAATTCTACATAGTATTCAGCTACAAGACGCTTTAGCCACTCACAAAAATCACTTTCTGTTAGGTTTAGCATATACTCTGAGTCCTCTAGCTTTGAAAGCTGAAACAAATCTTCAATAAGAGTCGTTGCATAGACTGACTTATTATATATAATATTTAAAAACTTTAGACGCTCTGCTTCTGTTACCTCCTCTTCCAGTAAGAGCTTAGAAAATCCCTGAATAGAGGTAATGGGTGTCTTTAAATCATGGGAAATATCTACTAATAGCTTTTTCTTGCTGTCATTTACCTTTTCTTTCTCTACTTGAACCTCCTGAAGCTTTTGAATCATGTTATTAAAGGCATCTTCTACTTCACTTAGTTCTTTTAATCCCCCAACCGTCAGCCTCTCTCCATCACTTAATCTCTTCATCTTTTTGATTTTACTTACAAATGCCTCGAGTGGTTTTGTGATAAATTTAGAGCTGATACGACTATAAATATAGAGACCTATCAAGAAATAGAAGAAGATAAGTAGATAATTAATTCCTCTCATCTGCAAAAGGATAGGGACATCTTGCTTATCATAGAAACTAGGATTATAGCTTGTTGTGCGCGTGAACTTTCTTTTATCATATTTTAAAAGTAAAAAGTACTGCTGACCCTCTTTCCCTTTGACCATAACTGCTTCGCCAATATAAGACTTTTCTAATGAATAGGGCTCCTCCGAGGATACGAGTTCAAAGAGCTGCTCCTCTGTATACTGCATGATGTTATCTTTTTTTTGACCCTTTACAAAGATGACTTTTTTATCTTGATCTAAAATCTCTAGCCACCCGCCGATTTTTTCTATAATGCCTAGTTCAATTTTATCGAAGTCTTCATTGTAGATTTCTTTTAAACTGGAATAAATAAGGGGCTCATCTTTATAAATGTACTTTTGTACTATGTGATACGCAGAGGCGGATGCTAAGTTTAACATAATAGATAATATGATAAAAGTGATAAGGTAGTTAATAACCAGAAAACCTTTGATATCTAATTTCCGTTTCATCTCATTAATCCCCTTCAAAGATATATCCAAGCCCTCTAATTGTTTTAATAAACTGAGGTTCTTTTGGATTCTCTTCTATCTTTTCTCTCAGCTTACTGATATAAACCATGATAATGCTTTCATCACCAAGATAAGCTTCCTCCCATACTGCTTCATAGAGTTGGGCTTTTGTAAATACTCTATTTTTGTTCTTCATAAGATGAGCTATAAGCTTATACTCTAAGGCAGTAAGCTTTAAATCCATATCCTCCTTATACAGCTTACAGCTTCTTTCATCTAATCTTAAATCCTTAATGACCGTCAGGTAATCCTTTTTCTCCTGCTGATTGGCTGTCTGACTCCTTCTTAATACTGCTTGTACTCTTGCAATAAGCTCCATTGGATTAAAGGGCTTTGAGAGATAATCATCTGCTCCTAAAAACAAGCCCTCAATTTTATCAAGATCCTCCCCTTTTGCAGATAAAAACAAGACAGGTACTTGACTTGTCTGTCTGATTCTCCTTAAAACTTCTTTGCCATCATAAATCGGCATCATAATATCTAATAAAATGATATCCATCTCTTCTCTTTCAAAAATATTTAACGCTTCCTGACCGTTATAAGCCTTGTACACTTTATAACCATTATTCTTCATATAAAAAGCTATAAGTTCTACTATTTCTGCTTCATCATCTACAATAAGTACAGATGCCATTTATGTCCTCCTCACACAGCTGCTTGTTTCATCTTGAGATAACCTCATTAAACTATCTTTATTCTACTTTTGTTTGCTAAAATTTTCAATCTATTCAATCCCTTGAATCGTCCTAGTTCTCTTTCAGATCAGCTCTACACCTTGAAAGCATATATTTGCCTTACATATACCAAAAGCACATCAAGCCTCAGAGCGGATAACCACTCTAAGGCTTGATATTACTAGATTTCATTTACTTGTCAGTATTCACTTTTAGCACTGAGCCGAGACACTTTTTTATTCTGCAATATTTCTAATAATTGCTTTTAACTACATCACATTTTTCACAGAAGTGTCTCCAGATAAGGCCTTACTTTCTTTTCAACATTAAGTAACTTTGCATATTCCAATAGTCTTGGAATATTTTTATCTTTCAACTTTACATAGCGTTTGAATGCTTCGCTAATAATTTGAAAGTCCGTATGTGAACGTGGTTTCAAAATATCATAAAGAGTCCTCTCCCTATTTAGGCCACAATCTTATTACCGCTAGGAGAAAGCGCTATTTCATGAGAAAAGATTCCTCTTTTAAGTCGGTTTTGAAAATTAATAAACTCATCTTCCATCATTTCCGGAAGAATGTAGACTCCATGTGCAGAATGTTTTAGTTTACCTTGTTCTGCAAGATAAACTCTAACGCCAACTCTAGATTTAAAACTTCTATTATTACTATCAATCCCAATTATTCAACAAAAAGGTTTCTATTTTTCGTTAACTAAAGCACTTAACTCTTTTGACATTACTCCTAAATGCTTAGCTGCTTCCAATAATTGTTCACAAGAAGCAAAACCCTGCTCAGTAGCTGCTGAGGTTTCTTGTATATTTTGTGTTACCACATCTGACATTTCTTTTACTTTCAAAATAAAGTCGTTCACAGATAGCGTATTTTCCTCTTGCTTCCCTACTAATGAATTAATGGTATTTAAGGATGCCATTGTAAAGTCAATATCTCTAATAATATCATTATAGTATTCGCTAAACTTACGGATTACACCTACACCTTGATCCACCTTATCAACTAACTCATTAACGGTGCTTTCATGCCTTCCCATATATGAAATAACAGTATCAATATTTTCTAGTGACTTTTTACTCTGCTCAGATAGTCTACGAATAGCATCGGCTACCACACTAAATCCCTTTCCATACTCTCCTGCTCTAGCTGCTTCAATGGATGCATTTAAAGAGAGTAGGCTTGTCTCCTCAACTATATTCTGAATATCCCCAACAATAGCTTGTATTTTCTTTGTTCGCTCATCCATCTCTTTTGCACTATCATAAGTTTTTATAGCACTTTCTTTAATACTGACTATACTCCCAATAGCAGTTTCAATAGAATTTGTACCTAATACTGCTGTTTGTTTTAATTGCTCAGAATTATTAATGGCATTCTTTGTCTGATCTTGCATAGTTATTGTATTACTCGTTAAGTTATTTACAAGTTCCACACATTGTTGAACACTCTTAGAGGTTTGAATCGTTTCTTCTTGAATAGAAGCTATACTCGTAGCAGTCATTTTTGTTCCAGAATATTGTATATTTGAAACCTCTGATAAATGCTCACTCGTAAAGCTTAACTTAGAAACAGTCTCCTCAACTTGTGTGTTTACAGCTTGCATATTTTCTAACATAGCACCTATATTAAATTCATTTTTACAAGAGTCTAATAACATTTTTCTACCAAGCAAAGTACTTATAAAAGCTGCAAAAGCACCAAAAGAGACTATTTGTAACCTTGTCAAAATATTAGGTAAGTTTTGATTTAACACATCGACTGACGTGTTAAAATAAAAAGTTATAATACTAACTGCAGATGTCAATACAATACAAAATATGGTAAGCTTAAAATCAAGATAATACGTCGCAATAAATAAAATTAGTGTAATTACTCCCCAAGAATCTCTATAAGGTACAAAGTAAGCTATAGCAAAATAGTTAATGCAAGCTACCAAAATAACAATATATTTAAATATGTTAGCATAAACTTCATCTTCCTTTCTTTTTAAGTAACAGGTAGATATTGCTAATAATGAAGTATTAAATACTATTGGAACACAAAAATAAAGTAAATTAATCCATTTAAAATCACTCATAATTCCAAAAAATTTCATAGCAGCATAAAAGCCTGCCCCCAAAAAGCCACCTACCACACACTTTTTATATATAATATCACTAAGTTCTTTTTGATGTTTTAATAGATTTTTTTTAAACAGAGTCTCAACAGACCTCTCCATATTAAGCGTTTCCTCTTTTCTTCTATTGAATATATATACTAACTATAGATGCACATAAATTTTTGCATAAAAAGACCAATTCTATTTAAAGAAATGCTACAAGATGTTTTTTATTTTGCTCAAAAATGTACTGGTAATCGATTTGAACTAAAAATGCATGTTCATAGTAATAACTTTATTCTAGAATGTTGTTTAGCTTACCTACCATTCCGTTCAAAATGTCTATCTGATCTACCAGTAAATTGATATGTGTCACATTTCCTTGTGCCAAATCTGCTATGTTCGCAAAATCAGAATTCTGATCTTCTATCTTATCTGCGATATTTTCATTAATTGATACTGTAGATTGAATAATCTCGTTTTGTTCTTTTTGTATGGAGTCTACTTTCATGACAGCACAGACAGAATCCTTTAGTGTATCAATCATCTCTCTGATTTCATTTACCGTGCTGACCAATACCTTATTTTGCTCTTCTAATTGTGCTGCATTCTTTTCCATATTTTGAGCAACTTCAGCTGTCCCCAGCTGAATATTCCCAACAGTATTTCCTATCGTACTCACAGATTCTTTAGTACTAATCGCCAATCTCCCCACTTCCTGTGCTACAACAGCAAAGCTTCTTCCTGCTTCACCTGCCCATGCTGCTTCAATGGAGGCATTTAGTGAAAGTAGGTTGATTGATTCTGCTATGGAATTAATGATTTCTATCGCAATTCCTATTTCGCTGATGTCGTTAATCAGCTTCTTAGTTACATTCATTGTATTACTAGTAGACTGCTCTACCTTACTGCTCATCTCAAGCAATGCGTTCAGAGAATTCTCATTTTGTGTTGATCTGTTTAATAGATTCTGTGAAATATATCCAACCTCGTTCATTTTGCTCGTCATCTTCTCACTGCTTCTTTTTAAGCGAACCAAGTTATCC
>JAEZKI010000137.1 GCA_023415525.1 Bacillota bacterium
GTCCTCCGAAAATATGCAGGACACCCATAGCAACTGGAATACCTAGAACATTGTAGCCAAAAGCCCAAAAAAGATTTTGTTTAATATTTCGGATAGTGGCTTTGCTCAGTTTAATAGCTGTTGCCACATCTTTAAGATCACTTCTCATAAGCACAATATCTGCTGACTCTATAGCTACATCTGTACCTGAGCCAATAGCTATTCCTATATCTGCTCGTGCTAAGGCAGGTGCATCATTAATACCATCCCCTACCATAGCCACTTTTCTTCCTTCCTTTTGAAGTTTTTGAACTTCATTCGCCTTATCTTCTGGTAAAACTTCTGCTAAAACCAAATCAATGCCCACTTGCTTAGAAATGGCCAAGGCTGTCTTTTTATTATCTCCTGTAATCATAGCCACTTTGATCCCCATACGATGAAGTGTTGTTATAGCTTCCTTGCTACTAGGTTTTAACGTGTCTGCTACAGCTATCATCCCTACTAAAATAGCATTTACTGCGATATACATAGGTGTCTTACCTTCTTCTGCCATACTGTCTGCTTTTGTCATTAAGTCATTTCCTTCAATGCCTCTTTCTATCATGAGCTTTTTATTTCCTAAGAGCACTTGTTTGCCTTCTATCTCTGCTGCAATTCCATATCCTGGTATGGCTTTAAATGCGCTCAGCTCTTTAAGCTGTAGTTTTCTTTCTTCTGCTCTTTTAACAATAGCCTCTCCTAATGGATGCTCCGAACCTTTTTCAGCACTAGCTGCTAAGAGGAGTAACTCATCGGCCTCCATGGCGACTGCCACAATATCCGTCACTTTTGGCTCCCCTTCTGTTAGTGTCCCCGTTTTATCAAAAACAATAGTATCGATCTTATAGGTCGTTTCTAGCGCCTCTCCACCTTTAATAAGTACACCATGTTCAGCACCTTTTCCTGTGCCTACCATAATAGCCGTAGGTGTGGCTAAGCCTAAGGCACAAGGGCACGCAATAACTAGTACGGCAATAAATATGGTAAGAGCAAAAACAGTTGTCTCACCTGCTAGGAGCCAACCTATAGCTGACAAGATAGCCAATCCGATGACTGTAGGAACAAAGTAAGCTGAAATCACATCTGCTAACTTAGCAATAGGTGCCTTAGTTCCCTGAGCTTCTTCTACTAATTGAATAATCTGAGCTAATGCTGTATCTTTGCCTACCTTAGTTGCTCGGTACTTAATAAACCCTGTTTTATTTATACTAGCTCCTATTACTTTACTTCCCACTGTCTTTTCAACAGGTAGACTCTCTCCTGTTAACATGGCCTCATCTATGGCTGTATTGCCCTCTATCACTTCCCCAT
Source organism: Bacillota bacterium (assembly GCA_023415525.1). Lineage (GTDB taxonomy): Bacteria > Bacillota > Clostridia > Lachnospirales > Cellulosilyticaceae > Sporanaerobium. The sequence continues at coordinate 1,330 of JAEZKI010000137.1, forward strand.
CTACAGGTAGTTTTTCGCCTGGCTTAACAAGTATCAAATCCCCTACTTTAACCTCTTCAAGAGGTAAAATGACCTCTTGATTATTCCTTACTACTGTAGCCATTTTTGGGGCCAAATCCATCAATTTCTTAATAGCTTCTGAAGTTTTTCCCTTTGAACGTGCCTCTAAGTACTTACCTAATGTAATAAGCGTTAAAATAGTGGCAGCTGATTCATAATAAAGATGCATGGCATAGGCCCTGCCCTCTTCACCACCTATTGCGATTTTATAGGTTCCATACAAGCTATAAAGAATTGCTGCTAATGTACCTACTGCAATAAGAGAATCCATATTAGGGCTTCCTTTAATAAGATTCTTAAGGCCTATTTTGTAAAATTTAAAGCCAGTAACCATAACAGGCAAAGTCAAAAAAAGCTGTATAAAGGCAAAATTAAGAGGATTACTATGAGGATCTAACCCATGTGGTAATGGCATGCCCACCATATGTCCCATAGTGATAATAAGAAGTGGAACTGTAAATAATAAACTCATCATAAGACGTCTAAATAACAGTTGATCCTCTCTAGGTCCTACCTTAGTCTTTTTCTCCTCCCCCTCTGTCACAAGCTTATAGCCTGCCTTCTCTACGGCAGCCTTTACTTGGGCTACCTTCACCTGCTCTTTATCTAATTTAACGGTTAACTTCTCACTGGCGAAGTTAACACTACTACTTTCCACACCCTCTAGTTTTTTCACTACCCGTTCTACCCGATTGGCACAGGCTGAACAAGTCATTCCTTCCACCTTAAAGGTATAGGTAGCTTCTTCTGTATGCACCCTATAACCAGCTTTTTCTATAGCCAATTTTATATCCTCTAGTTGAAGCTTTGTTTCATCATATTCCATATGAAGCGTTTCAGATGCAAAATTAACGCCTGCTGATGCTACTCCTTCTAGCTTCTTTATGGTTCGTTCTACGCGATTAGCACAGGCTGAACAAGTCATTCCTTCTATTTTAAAAGATTTCTTTTTCATATTCTACTCCTTTCCTACTTTACTTCTCCCCTCCCATGGGGGGTGTATTTATCGTATAATTGTTTTTTTACTTTGTCAAGTCATTTCCTACTTGTATTTTCAACTCTCTTCCATGAGATTATTCCTCTTTTTATGCTCGAAAAATATCATTTTGTAATAATACTTGTCTTAAAATATTATATTTTCTATAATATAATAAACATATGATATATTCTATTAAATATATACTTATATTTATTCTGAAAGGAGATTGGACGATGAAACAAAATTTATCTAAATTTACCCTTATGGCAACATTAATAATCCTTCTACAGACAGTCTTTTTTGTTCCAACCTTTGCTGCTCCTATTAAGGATGTGGAATTATTAAAGGAGCCTAAAACACTTACATATAAAGTAGGTGATGCTTTTAAAGCCAATGAGATCTCATTTACTTGCTATTTTACCGATGGCACAAAGAAGGAAATATCTTCTAATCAGCTTGCTTTTTATGTCAATGATGTTCTTATCACAAATGATTATAAGTTTACACACACTGGTAATAAAAAAATTGATGTATGCTATGAGGATTATATCTATACCTATAATGTCAAAGTTAATGTCAACCCTAACAAAACGCTTAAGGAGGTTATTCTAAGCAAAGAACCTAAAACCTTCACCTATAAGGTTTGGGATAACTTTAAAGCCAACGAAATTGCTTTTACCTGCTATTTTACAGATGGTACTAAAC
>JAEZKI010000220.1 GCA_023415525.1 Bacillota bacterium
CTGTAATACGTTCACCTTGTGCAAGTGCATTCTTTGTAGCTGTATCCAAGTCAGAACCGAACTGAGCAAAAGCTGCCAGAGAACGATACTGAGCAAGCTCTGTACGGATAGGACCGGCTACTTGCTTCATGGCTTTGATTTGTGCTGCACCACCTACACGGGATACGGAAAGACCAGGGTTAACCGCTGGACGTACACCGGCATTGAAAAGTTCTGATTCAAGGAAGATTTGTCCATCAGTAATAGAAATAACGTTGGTTGGAATATAAGCTGAAATATCTCCAGCTTGTGTCTCAATGATAGGAAGCGCTGTAATGGAGCCTCCACCTAATGCATCAGAAAGCTTAGCTGCCCTCTCAAGAAGACGAGAGTGAAGATAGAATACATCTCCAGGATAAGCCTCACGACCTGGTGGTCTATGGAGAAGTAAGGACATTGTACGATAAGCTACCGCATGTTTAGATAAATCATCATATACAATCAGTACATCTTTACCATTTTCCATCCATTCTTCACCAATAGCAACACCTGCATAAGGTGCAAGGTATTGAAGTGGTGCTGCTTCACTCGCTGTGGCAGCTACAATGGTTGTATAGCTCATAGCATCTGCTTTTTCTAGGCTATTTACAAGTTGTGCAACTGTTGAAGCTTTTTGGCCAATGGCAACATAGATACAATAGACATCTTTACCTTTTTGATTGATAATGGTATCAATGGCAATAGCTGTTTTACCTGTTTGTCTATCTCCAATAATCAGCTCACGTTGCCCACGTCCAATTGGAACCATGGCATCAATGGCTTTAAGCCCTGTTTGAAGTGGTGTATCTACAGATTTTCTATCAATAACACCTGGGGCAATACGTTCTACTCGTCTAAATTTATCAGACTTAATCGGTCCTTTCCCATCAATAGGTTGACCAAGTGCATTAACAACACGACCACTAAGAGCATCACCTACTGGTACCTCTACAACACGACCTGTTGATTTTACAGTGTCACCCTCTTTAATATTTTGGTCTGAACCTAAAAGAACAACACCGATATTGTCTTCTTCTAAGTTAAGAACCATACCATAAACTTCACCTGGGAACTCAAGAAGTTCTCCTGCCATAGCTTTCTCTAATCCGTGGATACGAGCAATACCGTCACCAACAGTGATAACTGTACCGACATTCGCTACTTCAAGGTGTGATTTATAGTTTTTAATCTGTTCTTTAATAATACTGCTTATTTCTTCTGGTCTCAGATTCATTAACCTTTGCACCCCTTTCTACGCAAGTCTAAGTTCAGATAATTGTTTCTTTAAAGTCTGCATTTTGCCTTGAATACTTGCATCTACAACTTTATCGCCAACTCTAATAATTAGTCCTGCTATAATACTCGTGTCTATTATTGTTTCAAGTTCAATCTTACTATTGGTATTTGCTTCTAGTTTTACTTTAATAGCTTCTACTTGAGATTCTGTTAGCTGAATAGTTGAAGTAACGGTAGCTTTAATAACCCCAGCCTTCTTTTTTGTCATCTCTAAGAAGGCTTCTAATACTTGTACTAAAAAGCTTTGTCTATTTTTTTTAACAAGTAAGACTAAAAGGCCTACAATAGATCCATCTACTTTATCACCTAAAACATTCTCAACCAAAGCAACTTTATCTTGTAAAGTAACTTTTTGGTTGTTTAAAACAGCCATGAAGTCTGGTGCATCTTCTAAAGCCTTAAGGATAACACTTACCTCTTCTTCATACTGTTCTATTTTATTTTCTGTAGTTGCCACATCAAATAGGGCAGTAGCATATCTTTTTATAACTAATTCAGCCACTGTACATCCCCCATCTCTTTGATAATGTCATCTATCATCTCACTTTGTTTTGTTTCATCAATACTGCTACTTACGAATTTACTGGCCATCATTGTAGATATTTCAATCATTTCTTTTTTCATTTCATCTTTTACACGTTCTTGCTCTAACTTGATGTCATTTAAAGCTTTACGTTTTATATTTTCAGCCTCTTCTTTAGCTTCCTTGATGATTTGCTCTTCTCTAACAAGTGCTTTAGCACGTGTTTCCTTTAGGATTTGGTTAGCTTCATCCTCGATTTTCGCTATCCTTGATTCATAATCCTTTTTAAGTTCCATTGCTTCTACTTTTGACTTATTGGCGTCATCAATGTTTTTTGCAATGCCAGATCGACGTTTATCTAGGAATTCTGTAACAGGCTTGAATAATAGCTTATATAAAACAAAAACAATAAGCATTGTTGCAAACCATTGCTCAGCTAAATCAAAAAGTAATTGTGCGTCAAATCCAATAATTCTTCCCGGTTCTGCTGTTGCTGATAATACTGTTATAAATGATGTATTCAAAGGGAAGCTCCCTCCTTTCTATGCCCGTGATGCATTTTATGGTTCGATTAGCTTAAAGACATGTATTTTGTGATAAGTGGGTTAGCAAATAAAAGAATAATCGCTACTACAAGACCATAAATACCTGTTGTTTCTGCTACGGCTGCTCCTAAAAGCATTGTACGAACGATGTCAGATTGTGCTTCAGGTTGACGACCTACAGCTTCTGCACCTTTACCTGCTGCATACCCTTGTCCGATACCAGGTCCAATACCTGCGATCATTGCAAGACCTGCTCCAATTGCTGAACATGCTAATATAAGCGCTTTTCCATCGATTTGATTTTCCATAATTAAGTCCTCCTAAAATTATTAATCATTTTACTTAAAAATATTTACAAATAAAAGTAACAGCGCTATAACTAAGGCATAAATACCTGTTGTTTGCGCGACTGCTTGTCCAAGTAGCATTGTTCTTACAATGACACTTTGAAGCCTTGGTCTTTTTCCTACTGCTTCTGCGGCCTTACCTGCTGCATATCCTTGTCCAATACCTGGTCCAACACCTGCAATCATAGCAAGTCCTGCACCAATTGCTGAACAACCTAGCACTAAACCTACTCCTGTTTTATTCACAAGAGGGTTTGCAAAAAGTAAGATAATGGCAATAACCAGTGAAAAAATACCAGATGTTTCAGCTACGGCTGCTCCTAAAAGCATAACCAATGTAGCTGGCTTTCCTCCATGTTCGGGATTTTTACCTACTGCTTCTGCGGCTTTACCTGCTGCATACCCTTGGCCAATACCTGGTCCTATACCTGCAATCATGGCAAGTCCTGCTCCTATAGCTGAAAAAGCTAATACAAGAGCCCTCGGGTCTACAGTGCTCATCCACCCAAAAAGCAAATCAAAGATTCCTGACATTTTTTTCACCTCACTTCCTATTATTCCATGGCACTTGATACAAAGGTCATACTAAG
>JAEZKI010000269.1 GCA_023415525.1 Bacillota bacterium
TATTATGGGGCCATTCATGCCATAAAAGGTGTAAGCTTTGAAGTAAATGCCGGAGAAATTGTCACACTTATTGGCGCTAATGGCGCAGGTAAAACCACCATTATGCATACCACCTCAGGTATTATTAAGCCTCAAGTAGGGACTATTACCTTTGATGGCAAAGATATTACACATACAAGAGCTCATACTATTGTAGAAATGGGAATGGCTCAAGTACCAGAAGGTAGACGTGTTTTTGCTACTATGAGTGTAAAAGAAAACTTAGAGATGGGTGCTTATTCAAGAAAAGATAAGGGAGACATTGAAGCCGATTATGATATGGTTTATGCACGTTTCCCAAGGCTAAAAGAAAGAAGAAAACAGTTGGCAGGAACAATGAGTGGTGGGGAACAACAGATGCTAGCCATTGCTAGAGCCCTTATGTCTCGTCCTAAGCTCATGCTCTTAGATGAGCCTTCTATGGGACTTGCTCCTATTTTAGTGGATGAAGTATTTAATATCATTAGGGATATTAATAAAGATGGGACAACGATTTTATTGGTTGAACAAAATGCCCATAAAGCATTAAGTATTGCTGATTATGCCTATGTATTAGAGACAGGAAAAGTAGTATTAGCTGGCAAAGCGAAAGAACTTCTTAGTGATGACGCTGTTAAAAAAGCTTACTTAGGTTAAGAAAGAAAAAAGGAGCTGTCATTAGCTGATTTTAATCAGTTAATGACAGCTCCTTTTTAAGTTTTTTTTAGGGGAGAGTGAGAGGAAATAGCATATTTTAAAATAAGCTCTTTGGTGGCTTCTTTGTGAGACATCTCATAAGCCAATTGACCTTGAGAGAGAATGAGGATGCGGTCACACATTCCGAGGATTTCATCAAAATCAGAGGAAATAAGGAGGATACCAGCACCCTTTTTTGTCATGTCATTCATACAATTATAGATATCTATTTTATTAGGAACATCTACACCACGTGTGGGTTCATCCAAAATAAAAATTTTAGAGTGATTCATAATCCATTTGGAAAGTAGCATTTTTTGTTGTAAACTCGGATGGACATGTTTAATAGAGTCATAAAGAGAAGCTGAAGAAAGCATATTAAAGCGTTTGAGATAATCTTGTACAGTAGCATAAAGAAGTTGATAGTCAATATGGTAGTGGCGTGAAAAACGAGAAAGAGCAGTAAAGGCCACATTATCAGCTATATCCAGTGAAGGAAAGATACTATCTGCTTGTCGGTCTTCAGGTAGGAGGGCCATAAGGTGCGTGATTGCTTCTGTAGGGTGAGTGATTTCTAGCGAATGACCATTAATGACTAATTGATCACAGGTATAGGGCGCATTACCAAAGAGACAATTAGCAAGTAGTGTACGACCAGAGCCAGCCAGACCAGTAATACCAAGAATTTCATGTTGATATAAGGAAAAGGAAATATTCGTAAGGATATCTGAAGACTGAAGATTATCTACGCGTAGAAGTTCTTTTCCTTTCTTAAAGTAGAGTTTGGGATAACGATTCGATCGAGGACTACCAGCTAGATGACAAATAATATCTTCGGTAATCGATTCATCTACTTTAAGAGTAGCTAATAGATGTCCCTCCTTGATAATAGAAACGCGGTCACCTAAACGATGAATATCACTTAGCCGGTGGGAGATAAGGAAAATACCTACTTGCTTGATTTTAAACTGTTGGATAAGGCGATGCAAAATATCTGTTTCATAATCGGTAAAGGCGGCTGAGGGTTCATCTAAGATAACAATACGTGCATCACATACGTAAGTTTTTAATATTTGTACCATATGTTTATGAGATAGACTTAAATTTTCTACAAGAGTCATAGGCGAAATGTTAATTTCAAATTGCCTTAGTAGGTCTTTGGCTTCTGAATAGAGCTTCGGATAATTGATAGCTGTAAAAGGGGTTTTCTGATTAAAATAATCAAAAAAAAGATTTTCAGCTACAGACATTTTATCAAAGAGTTCTACTTCTTGAGGGACATAAAAAATACCTAGGGCTTTAGCTACTGCAAGTGAAGGAACAGTGACAGCTTTGCCATCTATAAGGATTTGACCTGAATAGTGAGGAATAAGACCTGCAATAATCTTCATCAAAGCAGACTTACCAGAACCATTTTGACCAATAATAACATGAACTTCTTGAGGAAGAAGATTGAGATGAATATTATCTAAAGCAAAAGTATCGTTTAACTGAGAGGAAATAGCTTGGAGTTCCAACAGATAATCCATTTACAAATCACTTCCTTCCATGAGATTAATAGAAGTAAATAACTTAATGTTATGGCTATATACAAGTTTTTTACAGTAAGGGTCAACGGTATTATTGGTAATAATGGCATCTGCCGTAGTAAAGGGACTTACTTTGAAAAAAGCATTTTTATTAAAAGCATCATCTGTAAAAAGAACGATTTTTGAAGTGACATTAGGAAGTGCTTCTTGTATAAGGGTGGCCTTATCTACATTGGAAACAGAAAAGCCAACTATTTCACTAAAGCCTTCTACTTCAATGAAAAACTTATTGACATAAAATTGAGAAAGCTGAGAAAGGGTTAAACGTCCATAGCTACACTTCGTATGACTATCAATATCACCACCTAGTAAAACAGTTTTGATATGAGGATATTCACTAAGTGCTAAGGAAATCAGTAAGTCATTGGTAAGAACTGTTAAATTGGATTTATTCTTAAGGTTTTGAGCAATTTTTAAACTAATAGGGCCATTGGTTAATAGAATAAAATCATTATCTGCAATCATTTCAATGGCAATAGTAGCTATTTCACAAAGTTTTTCTTCTTCATTTGATATTTCAGTAGAAATGCCTGAGGAGGAGAGGATAACTGGAGGTGTTAGAACAGCTCCACCGTGAAATCTTTTTAAAAATCCCTCTGCCTCTAATTTTTCTAAGTCTTTTCGTATGGTAACCTCAGATACATTGAGCATAGTACTTAGTTTAGAAACTTCTACTTTCTCATTTTGAATCAAGTAGTTTTTAATAATCTTTACTCTTTCGATGGCAAACATAATCAACCTCCTTTCAAATAAAACTAAAACTAATATAAGTATAAACTAAAAGATTTAAAAATAACAGTTTAGTTTATTGTTTTGTAGTATAAGTGATGTTTAGGTAAAATGATGTTTCAAATGAAAATAGAATTGGAAAAAGCTTATCCTTTTATGGATAAAATAAACAATAAAATTATTAATTATGACAATATGTTGACAATTACGACAGAATATATTAATATTTATATATAAACGAAAGAAAAAAGTAAAAAAACGAAACAAAACGAAAGTCTATCACAAATCAAACAGGGGGTATTATTATGAAAATGAAGAAGGTATTTTCCTTACTATTAGTAGGGGCAATGTCGCTGTCTATGGTGGCATGTGGTGGTAAGTCAGGTTCAAATGGTAAGTTTGTGGGTGTACTAATGCCTACACAATCCTCACAGCGTTGGATACAAGATGGGGATAATATGAAAAAGCAATTAGAAGCCAAAGGGTATAAGGTTGACTTACAGTATGCAGAAGACGTAGTTGAAACGCAAGTTTCACAACTAGAAAATATGATAACAAAAGGTGTAGATGTTATGGTTATTGCTTCTATAGATGGAGAAGCTTTAACTGGGGCTATTAAAAAGGCTGCTGATGCAAAGATCAAAATCATTGCCTATGACCGATTAATACGTGGTTCTGAATTTATTACTTATTATGCAACTTTTGATAACTTTAAGGTAGGGGTACAACAAGGTAGCTATATTGAAGAGAAATTAGGCTTAAAAGAAGGCAAGGGACCTTTTAATATTGAATTATTTGGAGGTTCACCAGATGATAATAATGCTTATTTCTTTTATGATGGCGCTATGAGTGTTTTAAATCCTTATATTGAAAAAGGACAATTAGTTGTTAAATCTGGCCAGACTGGTATGGATAAAGTTTCTACATTAAGATGGGATGGTGCTACAGCGCAAGCCCGCATGGATAACCTTTTAACAGCTAACTATGCTGATGGTTCAAAAGTAGATGCAGTACTTTCACCTTATGATGGTATTTCTATTGGTATTCTTTCTTCATTAAAGGCTGTAGGATATGGTTCAGCAAATCAACCTCTTCCTATCGTAACAGGTCAAGATGCAGAAATTCCATCTGTTAAATCTATTATTGCAGGTGAACAATCTCAAACAGTATTTAAAGATACACGAACACTAGCAGAAAAGACAGTTCAAATGGTTGATGCTGTATTACAA